>WTAT01000025.1 GCA_013139415.1 Desulforhopalus sp. | reverse complement strand
CAAAGAACAGGCCGCCAGCCTGGCTCCATACCGCAAGTCCAATATCAACCGTTTCGGGGCCTATTTCCTTGATGAACTCAGGGATTCGATATCCATTAATTATCGGTTGCCGGTTGTGTCTTTATCTAACTGAATAAACAGATAAAAACTGGCATGTGTTTTTTCTTAATGCATGATATTGCAGGAATTGGTTCCGCGCCTCATTATGGTGAAAAGTCTTTCTGCAGGACAACGGGTAATGGACAGCATACGCAGATTCCTTGAAAGAGAGCTTCGGCTTAAAGTCAACGAGAAGAAGAGTAAGGTAGGACCTGTGGAAAAGTGTGGTTTCCTTGGTTTTGTCTTTGTACGGGGCAAAATAAGATGGAGCGATAAATCTTTCCTGGAATTTAAGAGGCGAGTACGCCTCTTTACCGGGCGAAGCTGGTTTGTCTCCATGAAGTACCGCCTCCATAAACTTGAGGAGTATGTTCGGGGCTGGATGAACTATTACGGGATCTCGGAGTATTACCGGCCAATCTCGGGAATAGATGAATGGCTTCGGCGCAGGATACGAATGTGTTACTGGAAGCAGTGGCGATACACTCGAACCAAAGTGCGTAATCTTCTCAAGCTGGGAACGTACAAAAGGGAAGCCATTTTTACCGCTCTTAGCCGCAAAGGGCCATGGCACCTCGCCAGAACCCTGGCTACTCAAGCCGGTATGACCAATAAATGGCTGGCGGAACAGGGGTTGATTTCTTGCAAAGAACAGTGGGTGAAATTGCACTACCCGGCTTCGGCCCGGTAACCTTAATGAAACGCCCTGTGCGGATCCGCATGCAGGGTGTTGTGGGGGCTGGGGGAGAAAAACCCCCGGCTACCCGATTAGGCCATCTTCATCTCCGTTGATGCTCTATTGTCTCTTTCAAAATCTTAGTAAGCGAATGCTGCGGATAAGTTATATTTCGACAAATCTTTTTCATTTTTGGTGAAAGCCGGTGATACCCCCAGATGCAACGTTTCAAAGTTTCTTCGTATCCTTCTCTCTGAAAATACAAGGGCATATTAACTTCAAAATAGGAAATACTGTCCGCGTCTTTCAGCAAATCAGAGCACTGATCACCACCAAATTCGTGCCGTTCCACAAGCTGGCAGGCTTCATCGATTATGGATTGTTTCACATGACATTCATGCAAAATTTCTTTCAAAATCTTTGCGCTGTTATTGGCGTGAGCGGCTTTAAATTCGTTGTAGTCATTGAAATCATAACGTTGTACTTTTCGCCTTTCATCAGCGCGGTCAATATCATGAGCCAGTGCGGCAATCTGTAGCGCGTCATTGGCATCAGACCTTAGTTTCAGTACCCATTCAAGCACATTCTCCGCATGAACAAGGTCTTCGGGTACGCTGGATTTGGAAATAACCATGCGTATTTTTTGTTTTGCGCACTTGATACTATCCATCATTCCGGCAAATAATAATTCGACGTATGGTTTCTACATTCATTAAAACAGCAATCACAATTAATATCAGATAGGGTTGATTCAATACCGCTCCCAGGAAAATTAAAAAAACCCTGATATCACGTCCCATCCTCATCCCTTTTTGGATGCGATTTTTCATAAGTTTGTCGTATTTGTCCGCTGTGTAGCTCAACATAAAGGAGCCTATGATGGCCAAAAATCCTATTCCCAAAGCCCACGGGGACAAGTCTTGACTATAAACATACCAAGTCAGTCCAAACAGTAAAAAAGCATCCGCATACCGATCCAGTACCGCGTCGACCCATCCGCCATACTCGGAAGATAAATATTTAAGACGGGCTACTTCCCCGTCAGAGCCATCAATAATAGAGGCAAATTGCGCGATGATTCCACCCAAAGCCAGAAACCAATAATTACCCAGAGCAAAAAATCCCGCTGCAATCATTGAGAGTACAAAAGAGAAAAATGAAATCTGATTGGGGGTGATATTAAAATTGACAAGAACTTTGGAAAAACGGATGGAAATTGGGCGATTCAACCAACGGGAAACAGGGCCGTCATTGCTTTTACCCTGTAACGAATCCAACATCGCTTTTTCTGCTTTCAGGTAGGCGTTTTCATCATCAACATCAATCCAGAATCCTTTGGTTTGTACCGATTTTGCGCGTTTGTCCTCTGCTAAAACACGTATCGCGGCAGACAAAGTCGTATCGTTATGAATTTTACAAGCACGTTCCAACGCTTCAAATATTGCTGGCGTACAAAGAAAAAGACCCGTGTCGAAACCATTGAAATCATCAATTGTTTTGCCAATGTTGAGGATGTGCCCGTTTTCAATACGAACCCTGGTCACATCTTCCATATCAACCAACGGATTGTTTATATTGATATCTACCGCCAATAGAACTTCGCCATCGTTAAGCGGTTGTTTCTGTAATGACTGAATAATGGCCGGATCAAAAACATGATCCGACATCAATAACAGAAAAGGTTCCGTAATAAAATCCCGTGCTTTTAATACAGAAAAACCGTTTTCTTTTTGCCAATCATCATTCTGAATAAGAGTGACTGCAACATTCAGGCGTTTGGAAAGCTGTTTTAAGAAGTTGGCAACCTTTTCCCCCTGGTAGCCCGTGACTACATAAAAGTCATCCGCGCCGCCTTTCACAGCAGAACGGATAACACGCTCAATTATCGGAACACCAAGCAACGGAACAAGCGACTTGATTTCACCTTTTGCTTTAAGCCGGGTTCCCTGCCCGGCTGCGATGATCAGACACTTCACGAATTATTCTCCCTTAATGAACGCTTCAGTCATTGTGAACGCTTTGTCATCCGTGAATTGTTTTGGAGGATGTTTGCAAAAATAGGAGGAAGGAGCGATCAGAATACCGCCCTGCCCGCGATCCAGCGCGAGTTTGGCACAGCGGATGGAATCAATCGCCACCCCTGCCGAGTTTGGTGAATCTTCCACGGAAAGCCGCATTTCAAGATTCATCGGCACATTACCGAACAGTTTTCCTTCCATGCGTATGAAACAGACTTTGTTGTCTTTCTGCCATGCGACATAATCGCTCGGGCCGACATGAATGTTTTCATCATCAAGTCGTTTGGCCGCAACAGCCTGCACAGCCTCGGTCTTGGATTCTTTCTTGGAAACCAGCCGGGCACGGTCAAGCATGTTCAGAAAGTCCGTGTTGCCGCCGGTATTCAACTGATAAGTCCGTTCCAGCCTGACACCCCGCTTATTAAACAGATCGGTGAGGGTTCGGTGAGCGATGGTGGCGCCCAGTTGCGCCTTGATATCATCACCGATAAGCGGGAGATTTTTTTCTTCAAACCGTTTTGCCCATACAGGATCACTGGCAATGAACACCGGGATATTGTTCACAAAGGCAAGACCCGCTTCCAGAGCGCAGTCAGCATAGAACCGGGTTGCCTCCTCGGAGCCGACAGGAAGGTAATTCAGCAGAATCTCAGCGCCTGAGTCTTGCAGGACATTTACAATTTCCGACTTTGTCGGCTCAGGTTCCCTGGCAAGGAGAAAGGTATATTTGTCCTCATAGCTTTTCATATGTTCCGAAAAACCGTCCAGAATTTTGCCCATTTGGACTTTAACCCCGGCTTTCGGAATATCCGAACAAAAGACGGTGGTACAATTAGGTTCGGAAAAAATGGCTTCACTGACATCCATTCCGATCTTGCGTTTGTCAATATCAAATGCCGCTACAACTTCAATGTCTTCCGGGGTATAACCGCCGATTTCCCAGTGCATCAGACCTATGGCATCCTCGGATTTGCCCTGATAGTAATGGATGCCCTGAATCAGCGAACTTGCACAATTTCCAATACCTACAACTGCCACTTTGATTTTGCTCATAATGATTGTTTGCCTCCTTATCATAAGTAAGTAGAATAAAGAAGTTTCCCACTATATACAGTAAAATGCAGGGGAAACGCAGATGAAAAAAGATCATACGATATATACTGCCTTACACTATATGTGGCCTAACAAGTAATTCTGCGGTTTTCAGATATCCCGTCACAATGAGTGATATCCGTAAGTAAGGCAACATCTTATCACTACACGCTTAGATAAAAATATCAATAAATACAATATCCTTTCTCAATTTCGGAAATGTTTCCTTACCACCTCCGAGATGTTCAAATAGTCCGCACCAAAGTTTCCTGTTTGAATCGTTCCCTAAGGAAGCTGAAACTGATGCTTCAAAAGTTCAGATATTTCCAATATACCATAACCGATAGAAGCGGTGGAAGATAGGAAGTTGTTCCAGATTATCGTGGAAGAAGTTACTCCACTTCAGTCAAACCGGATGCACGATAGTACTTTCGTATCAACCATCCGGATCAAGCTCCCAATAGCCGTTCGCTCGATAAAGATTTTTCCAGTCAATCAAGATTTTCTTGTCCCCTTTCTTTTGTCTTAGTCCAGAAGAACATCTTTTGCAGTATTGATTTTTGCGGTCAAAAAAGCGGAGCCTCCATGGTCGGGATGAACTCCTTTTATGAGTCGTCTCCAGGCCTGGTGGATTTCTTGTCGCGAGGCACCGGGCTCAAGGCCAAGTATCTGGAACGCCTCCTCTGTGCTCATACCTTCAGAACCAGAGGCACTGTTCTGCTTCCTGAAAGAATCAGGATCAGCGCTTTCTCGCCAATTGGGATGGTAGCGATCAAGGAAAGATATGAGTAAGGCAGCACTGTCTGTATCGGAACAAATTTCCTGATAAAGCGACAACAACTCCTCTTCATTCAGCGAAGAAAGACGGGCCCCCTCCATACGGCCTGTCAACACCCTGCCGTCAATTTCACCGGTATCATGATCAAGTTCCATCTCAAGGTTCGCCGATTGAACTGTAGATTTTCGGCCGCCAGAGTAGCTGGCAGGTCGCCTCGAACGATTGCGCCGCCACCATGAAAGACCAAGAAATATCAGGGGCATCCCAATCACCCCACGCCGGGAGAAAGTCAGCAGAGCTCCCACCGCCATGAGAAGAAGTGGCCCGGCACTTGTCAGAAAAGCCGCACTTTTATGGGCTGGACTGGTGAGAATCAGTAAAAAAAGGCCGATCCCCACAAATAACAGCAATATAATATACAATCCCATTTACTTATCCAGACGTAAACGTGTCAAAAATCATTCCCTCATTTGCTGAAGGAGTAAACGTGCCTGATTTCTATCACTGCTTGAGAGGGCTTTTAATCCCCCTTGCGCATAAATTGCCACTGCACTAAGAAGCTCGGCAAGTTCTTTCGCCGAATCAGGTCCAAGCCGAAAATAGGCGCCACCTGTAAGTCGGGCCATTTCACGAAAGCCATTTTCAGCCGTCACATCATGCCCCTCCTGAAAGAAAAAGCAGCGCACCCCTTTTAAACCAAGTTCACCCGCTTTCTGACAGAGAGAATCGATACTTTCCTCAATCGCATCACTGATGAAAACCAGTGCCGAGACCTTTTCTTTCGTTGTTTCACGATAGGCGTGATTGAGGATTTTTGCAATCTGTGTATGTCCTCCTCGACATTCGATACCAAGCATCAGATCACGTAGTGCGGCAGCATTAATGACCCACTTTGAGGCACGACATTCATCGAAGCCTCGAAAATACACAAGTTGAACCGATAAACCACCCGCCTTGCCCACTGCATCAAACATTGAAGACTGAATAGTCATAGCCCTGTCCCAGGTTGGTTGCCGACTGTAGGTTGCATCCAAGGCAAAAATCAGTCTTCCGCTCTGGGCCAGGCCTGCCTCACCAACAGCCTTGAGAAAAGAGGCTATCTCCCTGGGAGATGATCTTTCTCGAAGCGCTCTGTCAATTTTTTCAGGGGAAGTAACGTCTTTGTTTTTCATATCTCGTTCCATTTGACAATCATCAATCCATCCCTCTTTCTGATCATTCCGCGTCCAATTCTCCGCCAAAAAATGTCTCTCATAGAGTGCGAAGCAAGCGGCAAAGTACTGTCGAGCCTCTTCACCAGAAAATATTGTCAAAATAGCTCTATTTCAACCGGATTATAACTCAGGGCGAAAATAAACATCTTTCTACGTGTCCTCTTTTCTCTGGCAAGTTAAAATTGATAGGAAAAAGCTTGATTTTCATCATGCCCAAGATCCAATATAGATATGTTGACCTTATAAAACAAAGCAGTAAAATGATTTCTTAAGACCTGAATCTGCGATTTGCTGCAGTGGAGTTCAGACCCGCAGCAGGTTAACCAGTAGAGTCAAGTATCAGTGTTGATATTAAATGAGCGATAGTAGGCGGATGTTGAATGGCTTTTGCATGATTGCAAAAAACGGCAGCTGTCGGCACAAATACAATAGTTTGGATAAGGACGGGGATTTATGGGAGAGGGGATTAAGGGCGTTGAGATCGATAGTAAGACCAAAGAATTGATAAATAAATGGCAGCAACAGGCCGAGTCGCTCAAAAAGAAGCACCCCAAATGGAATGCAGCCAAGATTCAGAAGGAGATGAAAGAT
>WTAT01000545.1 GCA_013139415.1 Desulforhopalus sp. | reverse complement strand
CAAGATATTTCCAATCAGTCTTTCCCGGTATATAGGAGCTATATGGACTTTGGTAAAATTGATATTTAGGGACATTTTACATACGAGATGAGTCAAGCAAAGAACTGCCCCCCTTCATAGTCAAATTATTATTTGCCAATCCCAGCACAATGAGGGTTTCTTACAGTAGATCCATTTCTGCAAATAGGGAGTAACTCCATAGAGCTGCTCCCAGTCCTTCAGGGATAACAGCCAATTCAGCCTGTTGAATAACTATGAGATCGTTGGTCTCCAGATCCGTGGATATAAAGGAGACATGACCATCTTGAGATACAACAATGGCAACTGACCCTGGTTGAGCATTGGCAAAATGAGCCGCTGACTGGTGTCTGGTTCCTCCCAAATCCATGAGGTTTACCGTTGTTCCGTTGTCTCCCTCTACCGGTTTATATACGCGTATGTTTGCCGGAGGAGTCTGGTTCTGGGCAGGGGTTATTTTTGCGCCAAAGCAATATACAAATCGGTCAAAAGACATGACCAGTGCTCCATCTACGGCAGTCAGTCTGGCGATATGTTTGCACTGCTGGTCCAACTGGCGCCCCAGGCGTTCGAGATTCTCTCTTTCCGCAATTGTTTTATTCTGGGATGATGCGCCGAAGAAATTTTTAACGGTGGTTATCAAGGAAGGCTTTTTAGTCACATCGTAATCACTTTCAAGAAAGATTGCCCCACCGGTATAGGGGACAGGGGTATCAATCGAACGCTGCCATTCGCCATCCTCGGGTACCACCAGCAGGGTCCCTCCTCTGGCATGTGCACGCATTTGTCTAGCGGTGTTCAAGAGCGACATATAACGCATCAGATACAGTATCTTATCGCTCTGTTTATCTTTTGGTGATGATAGCTTAGGTATGATTGTTCTCATCAAGGAAGAGTGATCAGTAAAAAACGCCTCATTGCCAGACAGTGCCGCAAGGCTTTTTCCTCCAAAAGTTATCAGCACACTCCCTGGCGCCATGGCTTCAACACATAGGTTGGGGATAAGTGTGTCGACAGAACGTGTTCTAAACCCCCAGACAACTAATTTCTTTTCTTCGTTTGGCCAGACAGAAATATCAGCCCGTGGATTTTCAAGCGCCGCACCTAGTTTTACGAGGTTGTTGACATCAAAGCTGATTGGCTTGTCGAAGATGAACGTATCGAACGAGTCTTCTGCTGGACTGAGGATGATCGATATGGTCACAGAATTCCCTTCGTCGGTGGCAAAGCTTGTCCATACAGCAGCGTCGATGATTTGCGAAATAAGTTGTTGCGAGGGAATTAAGGAAATATTCTGGAAGAGGCTGCCAACGATTGTGGCTGGCACAGTTGATTCAATCAGCAGATGGATTCGTCTCGATAATTCTTCAATGAATCCAGGATGTAATGTGTAGGCCGTGTGGATCATAGAGGTATAGCTAAATACTGTTTGTTTGAGGGTGGTTACTGCATCCATGGAATATGAGATACAGAAAAACGCCAAATGTCACGATCCTGCGGCTTATGCTCTGCTAAGAACCTTTGCCAGGGATTGGTGAGATTTTTGGCCTGTTAATTCTCTATGAGATTGGGGATATCAATCGTTTTCCAAAAATCAGTGTTTGGTGTAGAATTTCCTGCAACACAAAAGGGGAATCGAAGCTAGATGATATCCAACCGTTAATTACCTGAAAACTGATCCAAAATTTTGATCAATTTATGTACTGGCACCTTGCCGTTCAGGTTTGTATGGCCTTACAAGTAAGGCAAGAACAAACTTATCCTTTTGGTCCAATTTCCATATAGCCAAAATATTGCCGATAAATCTGGACTCTTCTCGTGGTATCGAAGGATTCCGGCCCTATAACCATGAAAATTGGCAATAAAATTTTAAAACAACAGGTTGCTTCATTCCCCTGATTATTTCTCCCCTCAAGCATGCATCCTGGCATACAGCAGGTGACCGTAATGTAACTGGTGGTCAATTATATACTCTTTGATTCCATCCAAATTTTTATGGTCGCGAATAACCGAGCGGTACAGGTAGGCGTTGGTGATATCGCCAATAAAGACTGCGCCTATCAGCCTGTCGCCATCGGCTGAAAACACCAGCTTGCGGTAGGTTTCTTTTCCATTGCCTCCTTGTTCTGTGTTATAGCCATAGCCTTCAATGAAATTGGTGATATGAAACGAAACCCTATTAAATCAACGATAATACGTTACTCCTTCAAGATAGTTTTTGCAATTTTTTTGGGCCGATACAGATAACCGCCCCTGGTCGAAGCCAACCAAGACCTTTTCCTTTTTAATCGATTTAACGCAATTAATATATTTCCAATATATCCTAACTTTGTCTTTGAGTCTTAGATTAAAAAATTCTTCCAGACAATGTTTCATTTCTATTATCTGGGGGATAGATCGGTTTCCGGCTTCCCCAGCCACCACCCTCCTTTCTGATTTTGTTCCCAGCGTTTTCCGCTGCGCTACAACCACCGCCAACAAATTACAAAGGGCGCGTTGACCGGCGTGATCCTCCACCCTTGTAACTGCGAAATATCACCTGACCTGAAATCTCTTCTTTTCCTACTGGCCGTTTCTCTCTTTCAAAATTGCGTTGTGGAATTTACCCTCCGGAACCGCACAACAGTTCCGGAGGGTGCATACCCCATGCAGCAAAATCTGTTTGTATGACTGTCATTTTAAGATAGGTGCGCGATGC
>WTAT01000453.1 GCA_013139415.1 Desulforhopalus sp. | reverse complement strand
TCGGCCGGAATTATTTGACAATGGGCCAGGGCAGTAAGATCTGCACAAAGTGTCTCCTTGGCTCCATCTTTGGGGGTCGCTAAATAGCTGAAAATCGGCATGGCGTCTCCGGGGTGTGGTTAACTGTAATGGCGTCGTAAAAACTACATGTTGCCAATTTTACGTCATTCCCGCGTAGGCGGGAATCTAGTTATTTCAGCATGTTCTGGATCGAAGTCTGCGCTTATCTCCCGCCTACGCGGGAATGACGGTACAGCGAAGTTTTTACGAGTTTATCAACTGTAATATGGAGTGCGAAGCATCATATTACTACACTGTGACACAAACTCATCAATTATTCTTTGACCTAAGTCAAAGATAATATATTCACTATTCGCTAGCATTCGGGTTCTTTATAAACAATGTCCGGCTATTATTGTCAAAGGTACATAAAATGTATCTAATTTCCGGAAACTTACAATACTTCAGTTGCACTGTCCGGCGCTCGTAGCTGAGGAATGCTCGTGAACTATTTGAAGAAAAAAAAGATTTTTCCTTTCCAGCGACTGTCAGCCGGTGGCGAGGTGGAGGGCTTTGTGGTCAACCATATGACTCGCAGACGATGCTACCCACATCGCCCCAAAAGAAGTATCTTACTTGAGGAAACAGCATGATTGTTCTTACCATTCTACCAATACTTTGCAGTACCTTATTGATTGCAGCGCATTTCTATCGTTCTGGTTCGCTTCTTCTCACTGCCGTAAGTCTTCTTCTTCCGCTGGTGCTGTTTACCCGTAGCCACTGGGCTCCCCGGCTGGTCACCGTCTTTCTCCTCCTGTCAGCGGCTGAATGGCTGCGAACGATGCTGGTTTTCATTGAACAATACCAGGCCGCAGGTATTTCGTGGACACGGCTGGCAATAATCCTCACCAGCGTCAGTTTGTTCACCGCACTTTCGAGCCTGGCGTTCAAAACGGCTTCGATGAAAAGAAGATACAACAGCAAACGACCTGTTGTCACGGCAAGGCTATAAAATCCCCAGCAACATCTTCGTGGCCACAGCAAAAAGCAACAGGGAGAATATCCGCTTCAAACGACCCACAGGCAGACTATGAGCCAACTTGACCCCCAGAGGAGCAGTCAGGACACTGATAGCGGCAATCCCAAAGAGTGCCGGCAGATAGACATACCCCACCGAATACTGAGGCAGCATGGCTGCATTCCAGCCATTGAAGATATATCCCACTGTTCCAGCCACGGCAATAGGCAGGCCAATGGCTGCTGAAGTGCCAATGGCATGATGGACCGGAATATTACACCAGAGCATGAACGGCACCGACAGAGTTCCTCCACCGATACCAACAAGACTCGACACCACCCCTATCCCATTACCCACCGCAAACATCCCCGCCTTCCCAGGTAATTCACCGGCACCTTTTGGCTTTTTATTGAGAAGAAGCTGGATAGCCACGAAGTAAAGAAAGATAATGAAAAACACCTTTAAAAAATTAGTGGACATTGCCGAGGCAAAACAGGAACCAAGGAAAGTGCCTGTGAGGATACCTGCGACTATTTTCTTTACCACATCCCAATGCACCGCCCCACGTCTGTGATGGGCCATAAAGCTGGAAATCGAGGTAAAAATAATACTTGCCATTGAGGTCGCCAGCGCCAGATGCATGGTCAGCTCGTTGGGAATATTATTGAGAGCAAAAACATAGACCAGCATAGGCACAATCACCAGTCCTCCACCAATCCCAAGCAACCCGGCCAGAATTCCAGCAATGCCGCCGACTGCACAATACGTCAAAAGTGTGGTTATCATATTTCTCTCACAGAGTTGATTGAAATTAGAAATTTAAAATCATCTCCAAAGCACTTATCCCCCTCTAGGGAGGACTGAAAGGGAGTACCCCTCAAGGGGGTACTGAAAAGAGTCCTGGCTTATTTTACCGTTTACCAGTGTTAGAATTCGAATAACACGTCAATAGCACCCCAGCGGCACATAAATTTGCAAAACAGGCTACTGTATCGCTAACATTTAGTAATTGCAAGTAGCATACTCGGCTCTTCATTAAGATACTGGATAGTTAGCTATTTTCACCTGTTTTAGGGTGACATTCACTTAAGCGGTCATTATTATCGGCAACTGTTCATATTTTTGTGCACTCACACATTTACCAACAACAAACAGAGAGCCCCTTGAGCAAGAAAAACGCAAAGCCTGCAGGGAAAGCCGAGTCAAAACGAGTACCGTTTTCTCAGCTAAGGAAGCTCCTCCTTCCTGCATATCGCAGGCACCGTGGGCGCCTGGCAGCGGGATTCACTGCACTTGTTCTGGTCGACCTCCTCCAGCTGACGATCCCACGGATCATCAAACACGGGGTCGACGGGCTGGAATCCCTGACTATTACGGCGCCAGGATTACTTCGTCTAGGGGGGATGATTCTCCTCATCGCCTGCGCTGTTGTCGTTTTACGCTTTACCTGGCGGTATCTGATCATCGGCTTTTCCCGACTTCTCGAACGCGCCATTCGTAACCGCATTTTTTCCCATATTTTAAAGATGGATGCGCCGTTTTTTGAAAAATATACCACCGGCGATCTCATGGCCCATTCCAGTAATGATCTTGCCGCCGTGCAGATGGCCTGTGGAATGGGGATGGTTGCAGCTGTCGATTCCCTGGTCATGTCAGTTGCAGCAATTGGTTTTATGGTCGCGATTCACCCCACTCTCACTCTACTGGCCCTGCTGCCGCTGCCGATTTTAGCTGTCACCACCCGCATCCTCTCAGGAAAACTGCATAGGCGTTTTGCTACAGTTCAGGAACAGTTTTCCTCCATGACCGAATTCTCTCGTTCAACTCTTATCTCCATTGGGTTAATTAAAGCCTACACCATGGAAGATTTTCAAACCGATCGATTTGGCAAGCTCGGTCAAGATTATTTGAAAAGCAATCTACAGGTTGCCTCCATCCAGGGTTTAATTAGTCCGCTTGCCACTTTAATCGGCAGCCTCGGAATGCTGATGGTTCTCTTTTTTGGTGGTCGCCTGGTTATAGAAAAGACAATAACCCTTGGTGATTTTGTTGCCTTCATAACATATCTATATATGCTTATATGGCCGATGATGGCAATTGGCTGGGTTGCTAATCTGGTACAACGGGGCCTGACCTCACTTGGCCGCATACATGATCTGGTCAACAGCCAGACCACTTTACCGGACCCGGTTCTGCCAATTGAACCGGAAATGCTTGATCGGCCCGGATTTGAACTGGAAGACCTGACTTTCAGTTATTCTTCCTCTACGGCCCCTGTTCTTAAAAATCTTACGCTTTCTTTCGGGCCTGGAATTCACGGGGTAACAGGACGTACCGGTTCCGGAAAATCAACCCTCTGCAAGCTTTTGGCACGTCTCTATCCGCTGGAAGATGAAACCTTGTTTTTCGGGGGAACCGATGTAAACAAACTCCCTTTGGATTTTATCCGCTCACACATCGGCTACGTAGGCCAGGAACCTGTTTTATTTTCTGATACCATCGCTGCCAACATTGCTCTTGGCCGCGCTGATGCAAGTCGGGAGGAAATTATCCAGGCAGCTGTCAGTGCCGCAATTCATGAGGATATATTAGAATTAAAAGACGGCTACGACACGATGACAGGTGAACGGGGCGTCAAGCTTTCAGGAGGCCAGCGCCAAAGACTGGCTCTGGCCAGGGCTCTACTCTGCGACCGGCCTGTGCTCATCATCGACGACGGGCTGTCGGCAGTAGATGTTGCCACGGAGCATGAGGTTTTCGCCGGCCTCAAACGCCACTTTGCAGGAAAGACCGTCCTGATCGTCTCCAACCGCATCAAGCTCCTGTCGATGACCGATAATATAATTATTTTGGCCGATGGTTCTGTTGAAAGTGAGGGCAACCACGAACAATTGCTGATTGCAAACTCCCTCTACCAATCAATGTTTGAAAAACAGATGACCCAGGATAGTGAGAAGGAGCCCGCACTGCCATGAGGGACTACGGATACAGTGAAAAGGGACAACAGGGTTCCCTGAGCGATTTCCACCTCTGGAAAAGGATTTTGCAATTTTCAGCACCATACTGGCTTGGGCTTACTTTTGCCGTATGCATCTCTATCCTCATCACCTGGGCTACCCTCACCCTCCCCTACTTGGTCCAGACCGCTATCGACAATTATATTACTGCTTCCCTGATTTCAACAGATGAAAGGATTGCCGGACTTACCAGAACTACCATGTTGTATGGTTTTCTCATCTTCGGCGTTTTCCTTGCTTCATTTTGCCAGATTCTGGTCCTTGAGTGGGTTGGGCAATCTGTTATGCATACCGTTCGTCAGCGTCTTTTTCATCATCTCCTGCACCTTGATTTAGTGTTTTTTAACAGTAACCCGACAGGAAGACTGGTTACCCGACTGACCAACGACATCCAGAATATGAACGAGATGTTCACTTCGGTGATTGTCACGCTCTTTAACGATCTGTTGCGGCTGGCTGGGATACTTGTCCTGTTGTTCTGGATGAACCCACGGCTGGCGGCGGTATTGTCACTTTTTGTTCCCCTGGCTCTTCTTATCACCATCTTCTTTGCCCGCCTGGCAAGAGAGCGATTCAGGGCGATTCGTACCCAGCTGGCCAAGCTCAATAGCTTTTTATCAGAAACCCTTTCCGGAATATCCATCATCCAGCTTTTCGGCAGGCAGGAAACAAACCGGCTAACCTTTGAAGATTTAAGCGAAGGCTATCTCCAGAAAACTTTAAGACAGATCAAGCTATTCGGGACCTTTATGCCGTTGACCGAATTTATGAGTTCTGCAGCCATTGCAGTCATCCTCTGGTACGGCGGCGGCGAGGTGCTGCAGCAACGGCTTACCCTTGGCGAGCTCGTTGCCTTTATCTCCTATATGCGGCTTTTTTTTCAGCCACTTCGGGAACTCGCTCAAAAATATTCTGTTGTCCAGTCGGCAATGGCCTCCGCCGAGCGTATCTTTCAACTGCTTGACACGAAAAGCGTTATTACTCAACCGTCTCAGCCTGCACGGCTAAAAAAGACCGAAGGCAAACTCGAATTCGATAATCTTTGCTTTGGCTACGAAAAAAATAGTCCTATCCTGCGCAATGTCTCCCTCTCCCTGTTTCCTGGACAGACTGTTGCCCTGGTCGGTACAACCGGGTCCGGAAAGACAACGATTGTCAATCTTCTCCTTAGGTTTTATGACCCACAGGCGGGAACGATCCGTATTGATGACACAGATATTGGCACTCTTGATCTGCAGGAATTACGCACCATCGTCGGCGTCATCCTCCAGGATGTGTTTATCCTGCAGGACACCCTTTTTGCTAATATCGTCATGGATACCGGTTGTTCAAGAGAACAAATCCAGGCAATTCTGGACCAGACGGGAATGAACCGTTTTGTAGACAGACTGCCGTCAGGCCTGGATACTATTATCGGGGATGGAGGAATGGAGCTGTCAACCGGAGAGAAGCAACTGCTTTCGTTCGCCAGGGTACTTTGCCGCAATCCGGCTATTTTGGTCCTTGATGAAGCAACGGCAGCCATAGACACTGAATCTGAGAACATCCTTGAACAGGCAATAGCCGACAGCTTCAAAGGCAGGACATCACTGGTCATCGCCCACAGACTCTCAACCATTAAGCGAGCAGATCATATTGTGGTCATGGCCCATGGCAAAATCATCGAACAGGGCAGCCATGAGGAACTGCTTAAGCGCGATGGCCACTACGCTCTTCTAGTGGCAATGGACCTGCAAAATGAGTAGGTGAGCACATCAACAACAGCCGCAACAGATTAAGCTGGTATCTCGGATAAATCTAAAATGGGGCTGGCCTGGTAAGCAAGATATTTGGTGTTCCGGCAGTTATACCGGAGCAAAGACGACCTGGTATTTTACTCCCTCTTTATTGATAATGGGGAGGAACCAGTTCCCTCCTGAAACAAAATATTGTGTTCCTTGGATGATTATTGACCTTGCGCCATTTGGCAGGAAAGAAATGATTGTCCCGGCAGAAAATGTCTCGCTATCCATTGAGATCTCCTCCCAGACACCGTCCTCCGGTGATGCGTAAGAATACCAGGCATAACTGGTTGACGAAGATACTACGGTAAACATAACAGCAATTACAACACGTTGCACAAACCTATTCATAATAATTCCCCCCAATTCTCATCCCTTCCATGTTGCTATCTATAATGATCTCAACGAAAAACCTTGCAGGGAATATGCCAAACGCAAAAAAAACACTTACATGACCCATTTCAATCACTTACTGAGTGTCCTCCAACAACGTGTTACACTCACTAACTAACAGTGCGCAAAGTGTGCACTCAAAACTGACAATTTTTGTCCAATGTGTAGTACTAACCCCGGTAAACGGGAAGGAAGGCGCTAATCGGTTAATTTAAAGAAAAAAAATCCCTTAAATAATTACCACCTTCCCGCTTGGTATAGAGGTAGAAACCTTAGTTGCGAAGGGTAGCTTTGAGCCTGCCGGGCTTCAGGAGAAGATCAAATGCGTGGAGGATATCAGTACAAACAATATCAGCCTGAAGGATCGCGGCAATACTGGCCCCTTCTTCCTGGACCAGAGCAAAACCCAAGGCTGCGGTTTTCAGCATAAGGCCATCATTTCTGCCATTGCCAATCGCTGTCACCTTTTCCGCTCCAAGGGAACGGACATATGCCTCCTTTTGCCTGTCCTGCTCTTTGGGGCCAATAATATGAAGAGAACAGGGACAACCGGTCAGTTTCATCTTTACAGTGCCATGGGTGTCGGCGGTAATCACATGCAGCTTAAGGTGGGGCGCAAGTCTTTTCATTCGTTTTGCAACTCCATCAAGCAGGTCGCCATCCAGCGCGAGGGTACCATTATAATCCAAAACGAGGTGCGAGATTTGCAGATTTTTTCTACCAGGTATGTCCACATCTATCATTGCTCACACCTTTTTCTTTATACCAGCGATAACAGAGGAATCATTTGGCATACCAAGCTCATGGTGAGTGATATTTACAATCCCAGTCCGTTCAAGCATAGCTGTGATCTCCTCCCGGGAGAACGATCGGCCGTGGTCTGTACCAACCAGCATATTGAGGGCAAAGAGCGCCGGAAATTCGGGACCGTCTTTAGTGTCATCAAGGATAAAATCGTGGACCAGAATTAAGCCACCGGGTTCAAGTGCGCCGACAGTTTTTTCAAGACACGCCTCACATCCCACGGTGGAGTTACTGTGCAGGACATGAGAGAGCCAGGCAACATCATACGGCCCACCGAGAATCGGATCGATATTGAAATCTCCGCCGATAAAATCGATTCGATCCGCCAGATTGAATTTTGCCTCGGTCTCTCTGGCAAAAGGTTCTGTTGTCGGTCGATCAAGGATCACCGCCTTTAGTTCAGGATTGGCAAGACAAAAATGAATTGCATAGGTGCCGGGGCCACCGCCCAGGTCAAGCAGTCGTTTGCGCCCGGACAATTTGAATTTTGTTGCCATTTGGGGGGCTACTATCATGGCCAGATTGAACATCCCCATCAGGAAGCTTTGCCGCTCGACTTCCGCCCCATAAGAGCGACGCTCTACACTCTTACCAGTCATAACTGCCTGATCGAGCTGGGCCCAGCCATCGAGGATATGGTGGTGGTGAAGGATGATATGCCCCATATAACCGGGGAGTCCGACCACCAAAAACTTCCTGGAAAATTCAGAATTTGCATATTCAAGACCTGTTTTCGTCAACAGCCCCATGGCGGAGAGCGCATCGAGCAGCATCCCGGTCGCCCGCCTATCTGAACCGATACGTTTTGCCACCTCACCTGCATCACACTTTGTTTGACCGAGCACAGTAAAAATCTTCAGCCTTACCCCTGCCTGCACCGTACATCCCTGCCAGTATCCACTTGAGACACCGAGTAACATTCCAACATCCCACTCTTTCGCCATAGCGTGCTCCTTTCTTCCGGTTTTGTTCTCCCTTTTACTACAACCCTTAGTAAATATTTTCCTTGCCTTTCAGATCAAATAAAAGCACTGTAACCATTGTTAACTGGCCCTATTGTAGTCATTCCTTACAAAAATAACACGTTTTCATACCAACCATGAAACAGCCTCAAGACGAAGTCAGTGATCAGGAGTTGAAGAAGGTTATTGCTGACTTTCTTGACCAGGGTCATGTTGAGAATATTGTAGCAATGTTCCGACGAGAACCTAAATATTATGAGTGGACCGGAGAGCTCCTGAGTGACGAACGGTTCAGTGTGCGACTTGGTATCTCCGTTCTTTTTGAGGAACTTCAGCTGATTCAACCTGAAAAATTAATACTTGCCATTCCCTCGCTGATCAACCTCCTGCAATCCGAGCAACCACTTTTACGAGGAGAAGCAGTCTCCATTCTGGGAATAATAGGCACGAAAGAAGCGATGGCTCAAATCCATCATCTTCAGAGCGACCCTAGTCCACAGGTAAGGGAAATGGTCCAGCTTGTGCTGGAAGGATGAAAGATATGGAATCGTCCGAATCAGCAACTCCTAAAACACCAACTCGTATGCCTTGGTGGGTGAGTGTCCTCTTGGCGATAGTGAGTTACTGTAGTCTGAAGTTTCTGGTGCCTGAACTGCATCTGCAAAACCCTACTTTACAAAAATTGAGCCAGGCAGCGCCGTCTTTTGCTCCTCTGGTAACCATTCCCTTTCTGCTGCTGGCTGCAAAGCAACTCTATGATTCAGATATCAGCAAAGAGGAGGAGGACGAGCTGCAGAACGACAAGGAAGAAGATCCGGAAGAATAAATCCAACCGGTCTTTTATCAAACTCCGGCCCCAGGAATAACTAAGCCGATCAGGAACGAAATGGCAAAGGCAAAGAACCCGACAATGAGCATCTCAAAGCCGGATTTAAGCCAGCTCACCCCGGTAACAAATTTTTTCATTGCCCCGGCGCCAAACAAGCCAATGACGGTTACGCAGGTTGCTACGACAAATGTTATATTTGCCTCAAATCCCAATGGCCCGGCAAGGAGATAGGGCAGCGTTGGAAATGCTGCTCCTCCCAAAAAAGAGAGCAGAATAACCAGAGATGTCTTGAAACCGTCTTCCTGTTCCACATCCACTACCCCCAGCTCACCAACCACCATCTCCTGCACCCAAAGCTCCTTATCCTGCACAATTTTTTCAACAATATCTTCGAGCAACTGTCCCTCAAAG
>WTAT01000588.1 GCA_013139415.1 Desulforhopalus sp. | reverse complement strand
GATCAGACCAGTATTGGGGCAGCAAACGCCCGCCTGTGAGAAGATACGGTCTGTGGCAGTTTCGTCTGGGACTGCCAGACCAAATTTCGGGTCAACCTCGGGCCGATGAACCTTGATGAATTCCTGCGTTTTCTACCTAGTGGTGATCTGTTGAAGCCCATTTTTTCTTTTGTTCGCTATATGGTGGGCATTGAATATGAATTTGAGGTACGCGTGCTGCTAAAACGCGATGAGGTCCCACCCTGTATTCTTGGGGCGGAAAGCCCTGCGCCACGCCTGGGTTGGTCAACATGGATCAAGAGCTCAAGCCACGAACACCAGGATGATCCATATATTACCTTTGAGGAGGAAGGGATAGAGTTGATGAGCTGAAAACGGCAGCTGTTAAGCTAACCCCGGTAAACGGGAAAATAAGCCGGGATAAGTGCCTTGGTGGTATCTTTAAGTTTCTAATTTTAATACACTCTCCAGCTTTCTTGTTTTTTATACCCGTCAAGCGGGCACTGAAAAGAGTGACAGGCTTTCAGGAGTAAGGCACTAATAAGCCGATGAGACTGAAATGTTAACAGTAAAACAAGTTGAGCAAGATGTAGCGAAATAAGTAGGTGTTGAATGATTGAGAGCAAGGTACACATATTTAAATTTGAAGAATTGAAAGTATGGCAGAAAGCAGTCATCTTCGCTGAAAATGTTATTAAAATTATTGATGAAATTGATACACCCAGAAAACATTTTCGTCTGGTTGAACAGTTAGAATCAGCCAGCACCAGTGTGGCAATGAATATTGCGGAAGGAAAGGGAAGACAGACAACTAAAGAATTCCTGATTACGTATGAAACTCAGCCAATTCTGTGGGCATAGGTATAATATACTGATAACACAAGGAAAATAAAATCCAGCACGGTTGTCATCCCCGCGCAGGCGGGGATCCAGTTACTAGCAGGATCATTGGATCGAAGTCGGAGTTTATGCCCTGTCTTGAAGGGTGCTTATCTCCCGCCTGCGCGGGAATGACAAAAAAAGCAGCTGAGTTTCATACGTAATTAAAAAAGAATTTGTTCAATACCTCTTTATTGCTAGAGGCTCGTTGTTTGAGACCGTCTCAACTGGCTGGCTGACAACAGGCTGTTGGAACTTAAATCCCTTGCTGAAGAAATAGCTAAAATGCTTAATTCTTTAATAAAGTCGATGAGGAAATAAAGCGCTATTGGGTTCGTCTTTGCTCAACAGCTAACTAGCTTAACGGCTTAACAGCAAATAATAGGAGTTGGTCTTATGGCGATTTCAAATCTTAAGTCCTTGATTGGCAAACTCAACAGCGCATGCCGCAAAAGCCTTGAATCAGCTGCCGGTTTGTGTTTGTCACATACCCATTATGATGTGGAACTGGAGCATTTTTTCATTAAACTCCTTGATATCAATGATACCGATCTGCAGAAAATTTTCCGCTATTTTGAGATAAACGAATCACACCTGATTGGTGATCTGACCAGGACCATCGAGGAATTTAAAACCGGCAATGCCCGTACACCGGCCCTTTCTCCCCGCATTCCGCAAATGATCAAAGAGGCATGGCTTGTTGCCTCGCTTGATTTCCAGGTAAGCGCCATTCGTAGCGGCCATATCATTATTTCCCTGTTGTCCAATGCTGAGATTGCAAGAGGGCTCTATGCCAGCTCACCTCTGTTTAATAAAATTTCCGTTGAAACCCTAACGGAATCCTTTGCCGATTTAACAGCCGGTTCGGTTGAGGAAGGTGAGGAAATTTCGACTTATACAGGATCTGCTGCCGGAGCAGGAGCCGGAGCCGCGGCCCCCATGGCAGGCGGAAAGGGACAGGCTCTGGCTCAATATACAGTCAACCTGACGGATAAGGCGAAAAAGGGTGAGATAGACCCGGTGCTGGGCCGCGATTTTGAGATTCGCCAGATGGTGGATATCCTCATTCGCCGTCGCCAGAATAACCCGATCTTGACCGGTGAGGCCGGGGTGGGCAAGACTGCTGTGGTTGAGGGGTTTGCCCTCCGAATCGCTGAAGGTGATGTGCCGCCACCTCTACGTGGGGTAGCCATCCATACCCTTGATCTGGCCCTTCTCCAGGCCGGTGCCGGTATTAAAGGTGAATTTGAGGAACGTCTCAAGCAGGTAATAAATGAAGTTAAAGCTTCCCCTGTGCCGGTCATCCTTTTTATTGATGAGGCCCATACCTTAATCGGGGCCGGTGGCGCAGCCGGGGCCGGAGATGCGGCAAATCTGCTTAAACCTGCTCTTGCCCGTGGAGAACTTCGGACCATTGCCGCCACTACCTGGGCGGAATATAAAAAATATTTTGAAAAAGACGCGGCCCTGGCCAGGCGTTTCCAGGTGGTCAAGATTGAAGAGCCGGATGAAGAAAAGGCCATGGTCATGATGCGGGCCATTGCCCCCTTTATCGAAAATCATCATAAGGTGATGATAACCGACGAGGCCCTGCGTGATTCGGTCCATTTGTCCCATCGCTATATTACAGGGAGACAGTTACCGGATAAATCTGTGAGTGTGCTCGATACGGCCTGCGCCAGGGTGGCAATTGGCCTGACCACCAGTCCTCCCGCTGTTGAGGAGGCGACAAGACGCCTTGGCCAGATAGACCGTGAAGCACAGATTCTTGAAAAAGAAGTTTTGATGGGGCAAGTCCATAGCGAACGCCTCGAAGAGCTGGTTGTTGATAGGGAAGAAACGCAAAAAAGCCTTGAGGGGCTTGAGGCGAAATGGCAGGCCGAAATGGAGGTGGCGAACAAAATCGTTGTTGCCCGTCAGGACATCCTGGACTTGCATGAAGAGGACCCTGCCTCTCCGGAATTGTCTGAAAAACGAGAAGAGCTGCAAGGGCTGGAAATGGAACTCGCCGAGGTTCAGGGAGCCGAACCCCTGGTCCAGATCTTAGTTAATTCCATCACC
>WTAT01000333.1 GCA_013139415.1 Desulforhopalus sp. | reverse complement strand
CCCCGAACTATCGTATGGCTTGGTTCCCTTATGGCTGTATTTCACCACCCAGGCTTTACCGTCCTGTTTTTCCATAAGCCCGGCTGTTGCAAGTTCATTAGGAATTTTATCCGGAACAGACTCCGGGTGACGCATGACGTATGCCAGGGCCAGTGGTGCCCGAATAAACAGCCCCCTCAGATTTGCATGGGCGATGTTTTTCATCCACTCAGGGGGCTTTCCTATCAAGGGTTTTGGTATAGTGTCCGGGCTCACCCCCTCTGTGAATCCACTATGAATCAACCGTTTCGTGGCCGTGAGAATGGTGTATCTGGCCAGGGTGGCGCAGGATCGAACAAGGGTTTGATAGCTTTCATTTTCAGAGGAAGGGTTCAGATTGGGGTCATCATATGTTTTCCCTTTCATGACAAGCTTGCGCAGTTGCTGCCACTCCGAACTGGATGATTCATCTCTATAATCCGGAGGGGCTTGTTTAAGAAAAGCCTCTTCACCTTGGTCCAGCAGAGTGGTAATGGTGTCCCGCGCCACGCCGTCTCCGAGGGCAAGGACGACTTTCAGCAACTCGGCGTATCCTTTGGTGCCCCCTGGCATCCGCAGGCGATAGCCGAACCAGTCGCGTCCGCGCAAGGTATCTTCCAGAAATCGCTGGGGTCCGGCATACGCGCGCAGACTGAGTTTGTATAATGAAGGGTCCATGCCTTTAAACCCGCTGTACCGAACACTTGATTCGTGCCAGGTCTCCCAACTCAGAACGAGATCCGGAATACGGTCGGCTGATCCTGCCGGCGAATCGGCCAGTCCCAAAAGAACAGGCCGTTTTTCCGGTTTAAAAACAAAGCGCAGCTGCGCATGATGGGCCAGGGCGTGAAGTCCACCCCGGGTGGAGGGCACCAGAATGAACTCAACAAACGCGATGCCGGAAAGCGGAACATGAACCCGGTGCAATACGGTTGTTTTTTCAAGGGGATTACCGCCGTAACTAACATTGCGGATAATAACAAAGGGGTCGTCCCCAGAGGGATCACTGGCCTGCCAGTCGATCCGGACCGGGGCCTGGGCTGCTAAAAATCCACCGGGAATAACGTCCCGGAAGGTCCGCAGGCGCACGGTGTCCGCACTGCCTTCATCCCAGGCAATCAATTGTGCGGGTGATAACATGCGACGGTTGGGGGAGGTGTCGGGGTCGGTAATCATCAATACTCCTTATGGTTTCGGGTTGCGTCGTGCATGTGTCGACTGCCGTCCGACCGGTAGCCATGAAAAAGTTAATATCCTCAAAACGTTAACGACCAAGAAAACAACTTATAGGAGTCACCTTTATCATGAACACAAAGAATAGCAAACGAAGTGCCCGAGTGTCATCAAAAAAACTGACTATCAGTTATCATGCTAATAAATCAGGACCAGTAAAGGCGTTCTCCACAAAGAATCATCGGTAAAAGACAGAAAGACATTATCTCAGCGTGCATAGTGTATAAAGAAATTGTTGTCGTGTTATCTTCCCGGATCCAGATTGAGCATGGCCTCAGTCTTGATAAAGGCATGTACTAAATAACGGGTTGATTGTGGCGTATATAATATAAAGATGGCACGACAACACCAAGACTGATTGCCCCGACAATGGATATCGTTGTTAATGCATTTTGTATAACTGAAGTTGTTAAACCAGGAGTCACGCCGCCTGATGTCATCTGTGCCAGTCCAATAATTGTCAAAAACGCATATTTACCCGGAAACATCGGGATAATTGCAGCAACGGTATATGCGGAGCGCGGCACACTGAATTTTCTTGACCAGATGACGGCAATGACACCGATGACTGCAGATGCAAAAAAGGTCGCAACCACGGTCGATACAGTAACATGTAGCAAGACAAGACGAGTCGCGTAACCAAGAAAACTGGTTAAGGCACAAAATGGCAAGGTGCCTTTCGGTACATTAAAAAGAACAGCAAAGCCAACGGATGCAATGCCTGCGAACAATGAGTCAATTGCAATATTGATTAACATATCTAGACCTTACCATGTGTTCAAGTTTAGCGTGTTCATGGCCATGATAATGCCAATGGCTGTTGCCACAACCAGAAGCGAAGCGTGCAGCCACCTTCCCCAGGCCATCACCATATAACCCTCTATTGCATCTAGGAATGAATTAACAAATGGAAAACCCGGAACTAAAAACAATACGGCAGAAACGAGAATAATATCGGGTGTGGAAGAGAGTGGCCAGATTTGTTGAGAAATACTAGCGATTAAAGTAACTATAAATGGCGTCAGACAAAAGGTTAGAAAAGCGCTGAATTTTCTTCGTGATAATTCCTGTCGAACAAACATACCGAGCCCTGCTGCGAAGAATGTCGCTATAAAAGCACTTGGATCGCCACCATGCAGACGAGAAAAACAACCACATGAAAGACCAACCATAAAAACAACCAGCCACCGATTATACTGCTTCGGTTGGATATCTTTTATCGTTTCAATGACAAGGTCGACAGATAATTTGTTTTGTTCAACATTCCTTATCATTCTTTGAATATCACAAACAACAGACATATTAATCGGTTTGTCATGCGCTCGTCTGATAAGTGACACCGACTGGGATTGATTATTGGTAAAGGTGGTCAGAGCTACTGCAGAGGAAAGTAATGCCAGCTCAACTGATTCAATATGTAGTGCTTTACCAAGCCTTTGGGATGTTTGTTCAATCAAGACACTCTCGGCACCACATTCCAACATTAATAATGTCGCTTCAATGATCGCGTGAGTTGCTTTTACTTGTTCATCGTAGGTTATGCTATTCATTGGCTTGTAGGTGTAAAACACCCTCGTCATCATCAAAATCTGATGATAAGGAATCGCTTTGGGAACAAACAACAGGAAGGCATGAAACAGCTACTAAAACCGCTTTTCAAGACTCATGATCCACCGGCAAGCATCAAATTTATACCGAATAGCCACAACCCGAGATCATGCAACCGATCCAGCCAACAATGTTACTTTGATCCAGTTAACTTCGCACGACCTAACGCTACAAAATCAGTATCTATTGTGTCAACAAATTTTCCTTTTACCAGCGTCACCCCGTTGAAATAAAACATATCGACAACCTCTGGCGGACATCAATGTCCGATTCCTAAATTGTACCTCAAACTACAAGGCCAGAAACAGTCAAATGGGTGTCGTTTGATCAAGTCGGAGCACAGCGTCCAATATAATTCCAGTAAATCAAGATTTTTTGGAAGTATCTTTTAATTGCGGTCAACTGAAAAAATTATCGGCATTAAGAGCAGAGTCAATATGGAGATTAAAAGTTGACGAGAAATACGTATCACCTTCCGGCAAAACAGTTGATAAGAGTTGATTTATGGGAATCCTTATAGAGATATTCAGTTGTAACAAACAGTTCTTCAATGACAAACTTTCCAGCCGTAAGCAATTCTTCTACTTCACCCTCATCCAGATGGTTTCGGCTGTATCCCATACTTGGAAAATAAATCATTCCATCAGACTGTTTGATCCTCTTAATATCAGGATCGACATAAAAATAATCGGCTTTAGCCTTCAATTGAAAAATAAACAGGCCCTTCGGCTTCAAGAGGCTGTAAACTTGTGACAAAATATGTTGCTGCTGACTTGTGTTGAAATAGTGGAGTAAATTTCTGGAATAGATACAATCAAAAGACCCCGTCAAAGGAAACGGTTGTGTGACATCATGCTTCATAAAGGTTAATCGATCTGTCTCCTTTTTTTTCGCATCCGCAAGGATCTCGTCATCTTGATCCACCCCCAGGATATTGATATCACAATGATCAGCCATAAATGCCTCATCCAGAGCGATGCCGCAGGCGAGTGACAGCATCTGCCGGCAACCCTGGAGATACTTTCCCGAAACGACTTTTTGGGCTAGTGGACTAGGGCCTTTAGCAGCTTTGATTATTGCAGGTTTTGTAATATTTGTTTTAGAATTTGGCATCATGGCGTGGCTTCCTGCTATCTACAAAGAAAGGAAACAGGACAACCATTCCCTCACTTTAATATTATCCAATCGGTACTTTAAAATTTAAAAACTAACACCGATTGTCATTTGCTTCTTT
>WTAT01000210.1 GCA_013139415.1 Desulforhopalus sp. | reverse complement strand
TTTTACCGAAGTGATAAGGCGAGAAGCCGGGCCTTGGGTGGCACCGGCCTGGGCCTTGCCATCGTCAAGCATATAGCCCAGACACATAACGGCCGGGTTGAGGTGAAGAGTGTGGAAGGAGAAGGTGCAGAATTTACTTTGATTATAGGAGGATATCTGAAAAGCTGAGAGAGTAAGGAACCCTTGTTGAGATCCCAAAAGGTCTGGGCAATTTACGAAAAGCCTTTGACAAAATCGCGAGCTGATTCTATATTACCTGAGCTTAAGAGCGGGATTAACTCAGTGGTAGAGTGTTAGCTTCCCAAGCTGAAGGTCGCCAGTTCGAATCTGGTATCCCGCTCCAGTAATTTCAGGCACTTGGCGCAATATGCGTTGAGTGCCTTTTTTGTTTGTCCCTGCTTTTGTCCCGTCTGATGATTGAGTATCTCAGGCTATAGAGCTGGCTTAGTGGAATCCAATAGATCCAGCGGGCTTGCAACCGGGTTTCTCATATCCTTTATAACATGGGTGTAAATCATTGTGGTTTCAACTTTGGCATGGCCCAGGTATTCTTGAATCTGTCTTATGTCTATGCCGTTCAGAAGCAGATGCGTGGCATAATGGCGTAAGCTATGTACTGATGCGTGCTTGTGGATACCCGCGACCTTTATTGCTTTTTTCATTGCTCTTTGAGGGGCGCTGTCGCTTATATGATGACGACGAATAATGTTCGTTCTGGGGTCTATGGAACGATTGCGAGAGGGAAAAAGATATTGCCAGGCTTTTTGTTTTTCAGCGTTTGGATACTTATGAGATAAAGCATTCGGCAACCAGACCGCACCAAAACCATTGGCCAAATCTGCATCGTGAAGATCGTATACTCTGCCTATATGTGATCGCAATTCAGAAATAACCGATTCAGCGAGCAGGGTTGTACGATCTTTGCCGCCTTTACCATCTCTTATATGTATGAGCTGTTGGTCGAAGTCGATATCTTTTATTCGTAGCCGACAACATTCTGTGACTCGCAGCCCACCTCCATAAATTATCTTGAGCATTAAACCCGTGGTCCCTGTTACCTGTTTTAGTAGATTGCAGGTTTCAGTTGTTGAGAAAACGACAGGCACCTTTTTTCCTGTACGTGCTCTGACGGCGTGTTTCAGATCTCCTAACTCTTCGTTGAAAACAAAACGGTAGTAGATAAGGAGACTGTTGAAGGCAAGGTTTTGGGTAGACGCGGATACGTTACTTTTTATGGCCAGGTGAGCGAGGAAATCGCGGACTAAAGCTGAGCTTTGAGGGCTCTGGTGGGAGCTGTTGCCTCCATGTCGTTTGCAATAATTCAAATATTGCCTGACCCAACCGAGGTAGGTCTTTACCGTACGAAGGGCATAATTCCTGAGACGAAGTGCTTCATTGAATTTTTTGAGTGCTGATTCGTTGTTTTTGGGGGAAGTTGATGGCAAAAGAATCCTCTCCTTTTCAATATCTTTAGGAGAGAGGAAATTGTTGAAATACAGACGAACGGCATGATCAGCCTGACGGATTTGCCAATCTTCAAATCCTTCAGAAGCATTGAGATGTTCAAGAAAAAGTGGTAATTGCTTTGGCCAGGCTATATTGGGTAGTTCATTGCAGTACTGGAAAAATTTTCTAGTCCAGTGCACCAGGAATTTCTCCTTTCCAGGAGGGACAAATTTGCTTTCAAGTAAAAATATCCCAAAATCGGCACTTCTAAACATATTGTTATTATTCATTTTTACACTCAGGAAGTAGTTATTTATTACTTTGTCCGAACTCCGTATAACAAGCGATTTTTCCCAAAAACCTGATAAAAATCTATGAAATCAACGCGTGTTACGCATAATTTAGGAGTAAAGGCGAACAAGTTTTACCTGTTATGCTGCGTCCGGCTAACAAGGGAAAATCGCCGGAAATGCAGCTTGATCAAATATCAATGGTTTTACGTTGTCAATTGTCAGGATCTTGTCTACTATGGATAAAATATCATACATTTCTATTGCATGTGGTTGTGATGGTAAACGAGGATCATAGCCGATGGAGTAGAAATGGAAGTCTTACTCAAAAGAGTTGGATTCAGAGATTGGGGGGAAAAGTTGAATCTCTCCCGAAATGCGGACGCCGGATATAAATAGTTATAATCAAAAAAAACAATGAAAGAAATATCAAATAGATCTGCAATTATAGTCACTCCCAAAAGTCCATTTAATGAATGGGCCGAATTATACAATGAAAGCTCAAAGGAAGAGCTTGAAAACAGGTTAGGGGAAAAGCACATATATTTGATTGAATGGACATATGAAGAAGAATTTTTAGATGCATTAAAACCGTATCATTCAGGAATTTTTGAGTATGAGTTATTAAGTTGGAATAGTTATAAACACGAGTGGCCTAAAAACAGGAATTATGAGATTTTCCAGGAATGGTTTAACATCACTCTTTGTGATGAAATAATTGATTTAGAAAAAGCAAATATTAAATCAGAAAAATTATAACAAATTGATACACCGGAACCCACCTGCGCTCGTTCCTCGCTACGGCGGTTCCGGTGATCATGGCGTTATGCTCAAAAAGACTACTACAAACAAGGGGTCAACAAGGGGTCAACAAGGGGTCACAAGGGGTCAAGTCGGCTTTTGACTCTTGTGGCAAAATATTAATAACAAAATCATGCACCGGATTAACCGGTGATCATCGCGTTATACATTTAGAAAATAAACAACTAATGAAAAAGCCTGTTTTAATTGTAAATGAAAATTTATTAATGCCCAT
>WTAT01000251.1 GCA_013139415.1 Desulforhopalus sp. | reverse complement strand
GGAAACATCTATCTGTCCGGTATGGCAATTTTCTCCCTTGGTGCTTTTGCCTGTTATTTATCACCGAGCTATCAACTACTGTTATTAAGCCGGTTCTTTCAGGCCCTGGGAGCATCCATGATGATGTCTTCCGGACCGGCAATAATTAAAACAGTTTTTCCCCCGGATCATCTGGGACGAAGTCTTGGGCTGGTTGGCATCGCCACGGCATGTGGTCTGTTGACGGGCCCATTCGTCAGTGGTCTGTTGCTGAGTATCTATTCCTGGCGGGCAATTTTTCTGATCACCGTGCCGGTTAGTATTGTGACGGTTCTGCTTGGAAAGTTCCTGCTGCTGGAACAACTCAATCAGGTGTACAGAAGATCAACTCAACAGTTTGACTGGAAAGGGAGTTTTTGCTGGGTTGTTATGGTCGTCCTTGGGGTGAATATATTTCATCGGTTTGATCGATTTCTAGGTCCGTCCAACGTACTGCTCCTTTTATGCTTTAGCGCACTTTTGTACCTCTTTATTCGGATCGAAAAAAAAGCCACCAATCCGATTTTACCGATCTCTCTATTTAAAGAAAGATACTATTGGATAGCTGTACTGACAGCTACAATTTCCTTTGCTGTCTTATTTACTGTACTGGCTCTCATTCCCTTCTATCTTGAATACATTTTTTTGCTCCCAGTTGAAAAAGTGGGAAGACTCATGATGGCTGTTCCTGCGACGCTCATTATAGTGTCGCCATGTTCTGGCAGGCTCTATGATAAAATCGGGGCAAGGTATCTGACCACAGTAGGCTTAGGTCTGAGCGGCGCTGCCCTTTTGGGGCTGGCCTGGCTGTCTGCTGACAGTTCGTATTGGGGGATCGCCGCAAAACTTGCTTTGCTCGGTGCTGGTCAATCCATATTCCTCTCCCCAAACAGTGCCTCGGTCCTGTCCCGGGTAAGTGAAACTTATCTCGGAATAACCTCAGGAATTCTCGCTACTGCAAGAAATCTTGGGATGGTAATTGGCGCAACCCTGGCTGCTGCACTCTTTTCCTGGTGGTATGGTTTTTTTAGCGGAGGGGCAACGCTGGGGGAATACACTACAGTGGATAGTGTCAGTTTTATTCTGGCTCTGCGAGCAACCTTTGTACTGACCGCATGTCTGGCATTTTTCGCATGTTTTCTATCTGCTGGACGAAGGTGAGTTTCTTGGTAGACAAACCGTTGCCAGGGTTCCCCCTGCCGGTGCATCACGAATGGAAAATTTACCGCCATGTGCCCGGACTATCCGGTCTACCAAAGCTAATCCCATACCATTACCGTAGGTTTTGGTGGTGAAGAAGGGATCTTTGACATGTGCGAGGGTTTCTGCCGGGATTCCAGTACCGGAATCGGTAAATGAAACAATAACAAATTGGTCATCTTCTTTTGCTTCAACATGCAGCATTCCACCGCCAGGCATCGCCTCAAGGCTGTTTCTGATCAGATGCAGGAATACTTGACGGATTTTGTTCTCATCAATGGAAAGAACTGGACCAGGTCCGTCAAGCGCCAGGATATAGTCAATGTTCGAATTTTTCATTGTTGCATAAAATAGCATCATACTCTTGCGAATGAGTGAAAAGATAGGATGAATTCCAAGTATAGGTTCTGTATCCTCAACGAGAGTGAACAGGTCTTCGAGTATAATTTCAATTTTCGAGGATTCCTGTGTGATAATATGAAGGAAGTTTAAGATATAGGGGTCTTTTGTCTTTTTAACCAGTAGTCGCGAGGTCCCGCCTATCGATGTGAGAGGATTTCTGATGGCATGCAGGAGTTGGGCGGACATCTGTCCAATTGCTGTAGCGCGTTCAGCTTCAACAAGAAGGTTCTTACTTTTTTCGAGTTCCTGGGTGACAAGCTCAAGTTCTGATATTTTTTCAGCCATATCGGCATAAAGATGGCTATGTTCAATAGCCAGACTTGCATGGCTGGCAAAAATTTCCAGGCCGTTTATATCTTCATTGGAAATTGGTGCTCTCGTCACAAAATTATCGACGATTATAACACCGAGTTCTTTGTCTGGGGAATAGAGTGGGACCACGACAAAGGATGATTCGCCAAGGGTACGGACAAGGTCTTCGGGAATCCTGCAGCCTTGAGCTTCACCGTTCTGAACAAAAATCGATTTTTTCATTCGACTTGCATGCAGCAACACATGGTCCTCTTCCTCGGTCGAGATCCGCAAGGTTTGGATGATCCGGTTTACTTCGACGTCTTCAGTGATGTTGTTACTGTTTATGGTGGCCAGGATGTCATCGAGCTGCAAGCCCTTTTCCTTTATCGAGCTCCAAACTTGTCCGGCATGTTCCCGGGTAGCAGGGCCGATTGCAAGTGTACCTTCAAGATAGCTGCCATCTTTATCATAGAGTGCCAGAAAGGCCCTGTTGAATCGCAGTCCGTCATTAGAAGTTATGCCAACAAGGATAGCCTGAAGAATGCCTTGCAGTTCAACGGTATTCAGATAGGCGGTATTCATCTTCAGGGTGAGATGAT
>WTAT01000218.1 GCA_013139415.1 Desulforhopalus sp. | reverse complement strand
GACTGGAGGAAGACTCCGATATCACACATACGGCTGTGCTTATTTTTTTAAAATTTCTCGATTTTGAACAAAATGCCTATTCTCGGACAAGCTCCTTATAGAAGGATATTGGCCTTATCTGCACTGGAGAGGGCGCCTTCTACTGTCTCAAATGCGCTGATTTTTAGATCCGGTAGATCGGCAGCATGGATGATGTCTGCATAGGCAGTCGCATTCCGTAACAGGATTAGCAGGGTATTACGCTTTGTGTGTATCACGGGTTTTGGACCTCCCGGCAATTAAGCCAGAAAACGAGCTTGGTTTGAAAAGAGCTCCTCAAAATTAAAAACCGATAAAAGCTATTATCTTCAATTGTATATATTTGAAGAACGAGTTAAATGCGTTCCCATAAATACACAGTAAAAGCAGCTTGTTATCCCAATAATTCCTTGATCTTGCTAGAAAGATTTTTAAGGTTGAACGGTTTCTGAATAAATCCGTCAGCACCCTTTGTGAGGATGGATTGGGCCTGACCTTCGAGGCTGTACCCACTGGATAGTAACACTTTGACTTTGGGATTGACCGCTTTGAGCTTTAAGTAGGTCTCTTCACCGCTTAGTTTGGGCATGATCATGTCAAGAACGATCAAGTCAATAGTTGAGCTGTGCTTTGAGTAGTAGTCCAAAACCTGTAAACCGTCAGCGAAGCAATGAACTGTGTATCCAAGGTGTTTCAGCATTTCACTCCCGACCTCGCGTACAATTGCCTCGTCATCTACAATGAGGATGTGCCCCGTTCCGGAGTAAGTCTTCGAGTTCCCTGTATGAACCTTTTCAACCCTCTGAGTGGATAGAGGTAGGTAGAGATCGAACCTTGAGCCTTCTCCAAGTGTACTGCTGACCTTAATAACACCAGAATGGTTTTTAATGATACCGTTCGCAGATGCAAGTCCTAGCCCAGTACCCCCGCTATTATCACGAGTTGTAAAAAAGGGATCAAAGATTTGTTCTTGAGTAGCTTCATCCATGCCCATACCTGAATCGATAACTGAGATTTTAACATAGCAACCTGGAGCAATATCTAAATGTTGGGTAAAATTTTCATCTAACTCGACATCTGCGGCCTCTATAAGCAACTCTCCACCTTCAGGCATGGCTTCCCAGGCGTTAACATACAGATTGAGAAAGACCTGCTGAAGTTGCTGATTATCACCTTCCACGTTCCATAGATCATCCGGAATACTTTTTTGAATCTTGATATCTTTTCTAGTCCTGCCGAAGATATCAACGCTTGAGTTAATAAGGTGCGTGACATTGATGGGGGATACTTCGTATTTTCCTTTCCGGGCAAAACCTAACAGCTGCTTAGTCAAGTTGGCTGCAGCATTGACAGAATCTTCCATTTTTGACAGATCGGTATGCACGGTTGACCCTGGATCAATTTTTGACAAAGCTAGTGATAGTCTACCCTGGATACCCATCAGAATATTATTAAAATCATGAGCGATACCTCCGGCAAGAGTACCTACAGCTTCCATCTTTTGTGCTTGCAGTAGTTGGCTTTGCAGTTGTTTTCGCTCTTCTTTGGCTATCTTTTGTTTTGTGATGTCACGTCCAACACCAATAATTTCAATAACATTACCATCATCGTTGAGCACTACCGTATCCATCCATGCGAACCACCGCCAACCGTCCTTTGTCATTGCACGTTGTTCAAGGTAGGCTGTGTGTGGAGGCAAAAAAAGTGCTTCCATTGCCATCGCTGTCGATTCTCGATCCTCCTCGTGTACAAGAGGCATAAACTTCAGCCCGAGTAAGTCTTCTTCTTTCTTGCCAAAGGTTCTGCAATATGAAGGACTGACAAACAGGAACTGGCCTTCAAGATCTACCTTAACGATCATAGCTGTTTGGTTTTCCACCAAGAGTCTGTAATTCGCCTCACTTTTACTTAATGCCTTTGTCGATAAGCTTATTTTATTGTTAAGCCAAGCAATTAGAAAAAACAGAAGAACAGAGGTTGCTATAATGAATAGCAAACCTTTAAAAATGAATAATTTTATGATGGTGTCTGGATCTTTAACAAACCAGTTCAGTACCGTATCCGAAAAATAAATCCAGGCGCCGCCGAACATGGCATAAATGAAGACGATCGTACAGATTTCCTTGTATGTGTTCATCCGCATTAGGGGTGTTCCAGAGTTTTTGAATGATTATCAAGAGACTTTCTGCCTCGGCAAACTGGAAGTAAGCCGGGACTCTTTTTAGTGCCTCACAGATTAATAAGGTATCACAAAAATATGAATAAACTAGTACAACAGTCAAAATCCTTTTACTCCAAAAGACCATAAAAAACAAATATCAGACAGAAGATGTTTTCAGTCGTGCGGAAATAAATAAACAACCTCGGAAATTAGGTTCGCGGAGAAAAGATTGGAACAGTTACGCATGCGGCACAGCGTTTAACGTGAGTTTTTTAGTGCCTTACTCAAGATTTCCTGTCAAAAAGAACAAGAAATTCGGAGAGTGCATTGAAATTAAGAGCTTAAAGTGACCACCAAGGCACTTATCCTGGCTTGTTTCCCGTTTACCGGGGTTAGGAAAAATCCGACAAACTTTAATGGGTAAAGAAAAGAACGTTTACCACAGAGGCAATTGCACACATAACAATAGCATAATGCCAATTACTTTGTAGTATCCCTCGGGGTGATGCCTTGTAGCGACTCACCAAAGCCAGCCCTA
>WTAT01000506.1 GCA_013139415.1 Desulforhopalus sp. | reverse complement strand
ATCATTTATTGAAACCATAAAACCTTATTTTCCATTGCCATCCACAGTAGATGGCATTAATTTACTTTTTAGTACTTACTTCCACATCTGCTCAGTTTACCTGTCGACAGGCTTTTTCGTTGTATTCCACTTTTTAAACGTAACAGATGAAAATCTCCTGCGGTTTTTTCTGCTCATTTGTCAAAAAACTTTCGGCCATGCTGCTTGATTTGATCTTACAAAACGGTTAGCATATTAGGATTGATTACCTTTGGTAAGATAAGTTATGGATTTAAAATCACTTACAGATGAACAGTTGATGTCGGCAATTGCACAAGGAGGTATGGCCGAGTTTGGAGAATTGGTGACACGTCATCAGGAAAAGGCTTTTGCCTTAGCTTTGCGTACTCTCGGCCAATGGGATCTGGCGGAAGATATAAGCCAGGAAGCATTTTTACGAGTCTATCGTTCGGCAAAACGCTACCATCCCAAGGCCAAATTTACAACCTGGCTTTATCGAATAGTTGTCAATCTGTGTCTGGATGAGAAACGCAAGGCTAAACGAACCCCTATTGGGCTTTCCGAATATTCTGGGAATTTGGAGTCCAAATCAGAGGATGATCCGGTCGCTATCCTGGAAACAGAGGAGAGAAAAAAAGTAGTCTGGAAAGCTATGGAAAAATTAAATAAACGAGAGCGGGTAGCTGTTGTTTTACATAGATTTCATGGCCTTAGTCATGCAGAGGTAGCCAGTACCACCGGTTGGAGCCAATCAGCCGTGGAGTCATTATTGGTACGGTCTTACCAGAAATTACGAAAAGAATTGGAAAAATATAAAAATTCAGGTAAATAATTCGTAGGGAACGCTTCAGATAGACGTTAAATATAAGGTGAGGTATATTATGGAACATATAAATGATACGCAAATATTCGATATGCTGGGCGGCCATGTTCAGGCTGATGAGCAGGAAAGCTTGCAGGCCCATATGGCCCAATGCTCTAATTGCCGGCAACGTCTGGATGAACTAAGGCAGACCTGGGATGACCTTGGTACATGGGAAATCGACACCTCCGAAATCGATCTGCTGGAGAACCTCACTTCTGCAATTCATCATCGCAACTGGCATGTCAACTTTCTATCTATACAAGGATTGACACGAATTGCCGCTTCTATTCTTTTGGCAACATTTATCGGTTATGCTGCCGGCAAGTTCAGCACTCAAAAATCTACGGAAGAGTGGGGTCTGGCAACGGCTCAATCCTCATTTTTGCAAGTTTTATCTCCCGGTTCATCTACCGGTTGGGGAGAACTTGAATTACAGGGGGATACCCTTGAAAGTTATTAAAACTATAATGATGAAGATAAAACTCAGAACGGTTGTAACTTTGTTTCTTGCCGTTGTTGCAGGTGCGGGTTCTTTCTATGTTACACGCAGCCTGGAAGCAGATAATGTTTACTCGGCTCAGGTAAGTATGCGAAACTGGCTGGCTTTTACTAATGAACAGGACAAGGCTATCCGGCAATCCGACCCCGATTTTGACACAAAAGCGGCTGAGTTATCCATGGCTTTTATCGCGGAACGACAGCAATTGGCTCGTCTGCTTGATGCTTCTGGCAGCACTGATGAGCAAATAACGGCACAGGTTGAAAAGGTAATTAAAGCCAATCATGCATTGATAAAACGTGCGGTCACATATATCCTTGCTACCAGGAAACATCTTTCGCCGCAACAACAGCAACAATTTATGCAGCTGTGCGGTAATATAATCCAGGGTCGAGCTGGTAAAAGGTGTTTGCTTGGGGGAACTAATGGTGGTTCCGGGAAACAACATTTTGGTCAGGGCAAAGGAAACGGTCGTGGACCAGGCCAGGGAAGGGGAATGGGACAAGGACGTAGAAGATATCGTGGGGGTTTGTCACGTAATGTTGAGTTTACACCGGAGCAACTTCAAGTAATTCAAGAGTTGGACCCTGAATTCGACGCAAAATCGACTGAATTCGCCCAAACTGCTTCCAAGGAGCATGAGCAACTTGCCTCACTACTCAACACTCCATCTGCCAGCGATGAGGTTATATTTCAACAATTGGAAAAACTATTGGAAGCTCGAGCCCAGCTGGAACGTCTAAATTCGCAGCATGTTTTACTGATCCGGTCGCACCTGTCACCAGAACAACAGAAAAATTTAGTTGGGCTGAGTGCGAACTGTGGCCGAAGGTGGAATAAAGAACGGTATAATGGTTTGAGCGGGAAGTCTTTGAGCGAACTCTCGAATTGAGCTTAATCCACAACTTCTATCTGGATGGTCAGATTTGTTCCAATTCAGAGAATCAGGTAACCATTCAGAAGAAATGAAATAGGAGCTTGAGAGTAATAAGAAGGCAACGTATATCGAAGGGATAAGCCTATGAGCTTGATAACAGCAAACAATTTATCAAAGACGTATGCAAAGGGAGAGTTAAAGGTTGATGCGTTAAAAGAGTTGAATTTTGAAATTGAAACGGCCTCATTTGTTTCTTTCGTCGGTCCATCCGGCAGCGGCAAGACCACTCTCTTAAACCTCATTGGTTGTCTGGACAAGCCAAGTTCAGGCACCTTGACGGTAGACGGAACAGATATTTCAAGTCTTAATACGCGAATGGCTGCAGCTTTCAGGGGCAGAAAAATCGGATTTATATTCCAGGATTTCAATCTTATTCCTGTGCTCACGGTGTATGAAAATGTGGGTTATCCACTTCTTATAGTGCAAAACACCGCCGCGGCGGAAAGAAAAAAACGTATTCTCGCACTCCTTGAAGCAGTGGGAATGGCTGACAAGAAGGACAAATATCCTGACCAGATATCAGGTGGCCAAAAACAAAGGGTAGCCGTCGCAAGGGCTCTGGTTACAAATCCAAAGCTTGTTTTAGCGGATGAACCGACTGCCAATCTCGA
>WTAT01000169.1 GCA_013139415.1 Desulforhopalus sp. | reverse complement strand
AATATATGGCGCTCCTCAAGAAAATTGAGGATTTTTTCAATATTGACCTCTACGGAATCATTGCCGGTATCAAGCACAAGATCAGGATGTTCCGGCTTTTCATAGGGGGATGATATGCCGGTATAGTTCTTTATCTCACCTGCCCGTGCCTTTTTATAAAGCCCTTTAACATCTCTTTCTTCACATACTGAAAGCGGAGAGTCACAGTATATCTCAATAATATCATTTTCCGAGACCAGGGCGCGAACCCTCTCCCTGTCGACCTTATATGGAGATATAAAAGCGGTAAGGGCAATGACGCCTGCCTCGATAAAGAGCTTGGACATCTCACCTATACGCCTGATATTTTCATGACGGTCTTCTTCTGAAAAACTCAGGTTGGCGCACAGCCCGTGTCGAACATTATCTCCGTCAAAGACAAAGGTTCTGCATCCGGCCTGATGCAGTCCTTCCTCCGCTGCATGGGCCAGGGTTGACTTACCGGACCCGGAAAGACCGGTGAACCAGATAATCACGCTCTTGTGCTTATTTTGCTGCTCCCGCCTGTTCCGGCTAACTGTGGCTCTATGTAATACAACGTTTGAAGAGTTCATTATAAAAGGTAGGTTAAAAGATAGGTTAAAGGTTAAAGGCGCAGGGTACAAGGCTACAAGGTTAACGGTTTTCAATTTACTGTCAATCATCGGGTTGTTTCATTACCCGATAATCTTCAATTTTTAATTTTTCAAATTTTCAATGTAATTGGTGCGGCCTAGCGATTTTACAGCTTTTACTCAATTTTCCAGAAAAAGTCTCACACAGAATATTTTTTTGTTTTAACAACATAAATCATGAACTTAAATTTATGAAGAACTGTCGGTTGTTTTTAACCTTTGGTTAATATCTTTTCCTATACTTTCTGCATCTTTCTCCGGCACATCATACGCTGTAAAAATATCACTCCATGCCTCGACAGCCTGGTGGACTTCCTCCATTATATCTATCGCCTGTTGCCGCCGTTTTATCCCAAAGTGTTTAGCTTCATCCATAAGTGTTTTAAAATTTGATACTCTATTATCAAGTCCAATACGCAGCACATGATCCCTGTTGAAACCTATATTCGGTACCAGGTCGAAGGCCGGGCTCAACCGCCAGCCGGCATCATCATGCAGCATGAGAAAATTTTTCAGATGGTCGTCGGTATTGCCGATCATTACGTTGAATATCATCTGCAAATAAAGCCGATGCAGGTCCTGGCCCGGGTAACTTGAAACATGCCTGATGACTTCCGCCAGATCCCGATAGCCGGCATTGTAATAGCCGTCTGCCTTGAGCAGTGACTGCATGCTGACCAGGTGATTGCGGCCTCCGGCTTCGTTGATATCGAACCGTTTCACCAGCAAACATTTTCTGGAGCCGAACTCCACAAGTCTGGTCTCGGCTGTTTCTATTCCTGCCCGGCGGCCTAATTCCATGGCTGCAGCCTCCAGGCTCACGACATCCAGTTGATCCCTGGTGCTGGCAAACTTGGCAATGTATGAACCCTTTTTATCCTCAACAAGTGCCTTGGGCCTGGCCCCGCCCGGGGAGGTGCCAGCCTGGAACAGCAGGGAAAAATCATCGTCGGCCGCAGCAGAAGGTTCCTGTTCGAATTTTTCCGCCAGTCGAGCCAGATCCTGCAGGTGGCGGTGGGAAACCCCGGCTGTTTTCAATTCCGGCGAGCCTTCCTCCACGTAGCTCAAGGCGCCCAGGCCCTGATTACCCTGTAACCGCAACAACTGGGGAACGCGCTGTTCACCCTGCCCAAGCTTGTACTGGCGTACCAGCAGCCTTCGACCCCAGTCGTCCGGCAGGCTGTCTTCGAAAACGCCATGAACCCCTGACCGGGGTCGGTCCGCCTCAAAGATTTCCGCTGATAATGGCAATTGAAGAGGGTCGAGTGGAAAGGCACCCGGGTATTCCCGGTATTCCGGCCCATAACGAAATTGTCCAGCAAGTGCGCCCCTGGGATCAGGGTCGGCAGCAACCAGGGCACCTGCTTTAACGCTATCTCCTGATGGCAAGGTTACCCATACATCAAGTCTTATCATTTTTTCCTCTTTCGTCTGGATCCGGCCCGCTGCCGGTTACTCTTTGTTCTTTCCAGCTTCGCAAACAGGTCTTCCTTTTCAGCCAGCAGATCCTTCCATTCGCCAAGTCGGCCGAGAATACTGCTGGCGGCCAGCCAATTGCCGATCTGGGTCTGCGGGGAGCCTTTTTCCATCCGGCTATAGGACTGACGAGTCAGGCCGAGTCGCTGTGCGAACAGATCCTGACTCTCGTTCCTGCCCAGCCGTGCATCTTTAAGCCGTTGGCCAAACTGTATCAATAAAGACTCAATATTAGTATTATTGTTAAACATAATTAACTTTATAGCATTTTAATATATACTATGTAAAGTATTTATTACGTTGTTAGGGGTGAGGAGTGAGGGGAAAAGATAGTTATCAGTTGGCAGTTATCAGTTGGCAGTTATCAGTTGGCAGTTATCAGTTGGCAGTTATCAGTTGGCAGTT
>WTAT01000190.1 GCA_013139415.1 Desulforhopalus sp. | reverse complement strand
AAAAAATATGGCCTGGAAGCCAGCTTATCATTAGAAGAGAGGATGGGCTGTGGCTTTGGTGGATGTGTCGGTTGCGTCACAAAAATTGTTACTGATACCGAGGCTGGTTATACTTATAAGAAAGTCTGTAAGGATGGACCTGTGTTTGATGCCAGGGAGGTATTGTTTCCATGAAATTAACTGTGAATATTGCAGGGATTGAACTGAAGAACCCAGTCATGACAGCTTCCGGTACTTTTGGATCCGGTAAGGATTTCCTGCCATATGTTGATATTAATAAAATTGGCTGTGTGGTTGTCAAAGGTGTTGCCAATAAAGAATGGCTGGGCAACCCTCCACCGCGTATTGTGGAGACATATGGTGGTATGATTAATGCCGTTGGGCTGCAAAATCCCGGTGTTGATGTTTTTTGCAGGGAGGATATCCCCTTTCTCAGGCAATTTGACACCAAGATAGCTGTTAATTTAGCTGGCAGGACAATAGATGAATATGTGGAAGTGGCGGAACGTCTGGCCTCGGAAGATGTGGATCTGTTAGAACTGAACATCTCATGTCCTAACGTCAAGGAGGGTGGTGTCGCTTTTGGTGTTAATGCAGCTATGGCCCAGAAAGTGACTGAAGCGGTTAAAAAAGTAGCAAAACAACCATTGATCGTTAAACTTAGTCCGAATGTAACCGATATATCCGAGATTGCCAGAGCGGCTGAGGCGGGTGGTGCAGATGCCTTGTCACTTATTAACACCTTGATCGGTGCTAAAATAGATATTCATAAAAGAAAGTTTATTCTCTCAACCAAGCAGGGTGGTCTCTCTGGACCTGCTATTAAACCGGTTGCTGTGCGAATGGTTTACCAGGTGGCAAATGCCGTTGATTTACCCATTATAGGTATGGGAGGCATTATGACAGGTGAGGATGCTATCGAATTTATGATGGCCGGGGCAAATGCGATAGCTGTTGGTACCGCCAATCTTCTTAACCCTACTGCCACCATGGACATCCTTGATGAAATGAGCATTTTTATGCGCAATGAAGGTATTGAAAATATAAACGATATTGTGGGTATTGTAGAATAGTAATACCCTCGTCTCGTTAAGTGATTATCATAAGGCTGTACTTTTGATCACCATGAAAATTATTAACATGCAAATAAGAGGAATGAGATTATGTATGAAAATGTAAAACAGATTCCACTGGCGCAGGCTCAGCAGCAGGCCTCGACTATTTTTCTTGCCAAAGTTTTTAACTGGATGGCTCTTGGCCTGGGGATCACCGGGATTGTGGCATATTTTACTGCCCATACCAGCCTGGCCATGACAATCATCGGCAGTCCACTATTTTTTGTCTTGATGATAGCCGAACTGGGCCTTGTTTTTTATCTTTCTGCCAGGATTCAGAAAATTCAGGCATCAACAGCCTCCAGTTTGTTTCTCGGTTATTCTGTACTCAACGGTCTTACCCTTTCAGTTGTGTTTCTCGCCTATACAAGTTCGTCCATTGCCGGAACATTTTTTATAACAGCCGGTATGTTTGGAGCGATGGCCGTCTATGGTCTGGTAACAAAACGAGATCTTTCCGGATGGGGTTCCTTCCTTTTCATGGGTCTTGTTGGCATTATCATCGCCTCAATCGTAAATATCTTCCTGAAGAGTTCGGGGATGTACTGGATGATTTCCCTCATAGGTGTGTTTATCTTCACCGGTCTCACTGCCTATGATGTCCAGAAAATTAAAAAGATGGGCGAGGAAGGAATAATGACCCAAGGTAATGAGGCTATCCGCAAAGGCTCTATCATGGGTGCTCTGGCCCTCTATCTTGATTTTATAAATCTGTTTTTAATGCTTCTTCGTTTTTTTGGCGGCAGCAGGAATTGATTACTTGAAGAATGACTGTTTCGAATGCAATTGTTATAAGCACGTCCATGTTATGGACGTGCTTTTTTTAATGTATGTCTTTTGACCTGGTGGTGAAACGACAAAGAAAAAAGGAGAATCCATGAAGAAAATTATTGTGATGCTTGTTATTGCAGCAGCAGCTGGGTATGGACTGCTGAGTTATCATTTTGTGCTTTTTGACAGCAGTCTGAAAATTCTGAAGAAAACTGATGTTCGTTATGAGAATACTTTTGTTGATGCGCGGGGAACGAAGAAGTTGGAACTTGCCCTGAAACCAGACCTGGTTGCTGCGGGTATAAACAGTTTGATTGGTGAAGTTGACAGTACAGTTAAGAAAAACACTGACTAGTGTCTGTCCTGAAACCAATGTTGGAATCTATGGAGATACCGATACTATTAAAGGTTTTAGAGAGCGGGAGCAGAGTTTCTGCCGGCAAATGCAACCGTCAAACAATATTCCAAATCCTATGGCGGATTTGGTACCTTTATGCAAGATGACCCATGCTTAATATAACCTTTGGCATAGCTATCTTGCTAGCAACCGGGCTGCTTTTTGCGAAGATCGTGCAGCGCTTTCACCTCCCTTCAGTGACCGGATATCTTCTCGCCGGTCTCGTGCTCGGGCCCTCGGGCCTGGAGATCCTCACTATTGAAAGTGTAGGCCACCAGCTGGATCATTTCACCCAGATTGCCCTGATGATGCTTGCTTTCGGCATTGGGGAACACATAGAGTTGCGTCGGCTGCAGGCAATCGCCAAGGATGTCACGTACATAAGTTTTATCCAGGCAACTGTCACATACCTGTTTGTCCTGGTCGCAACCTATGTTGTCGCTGAACTGGTATCTTCACCGTCCAGTCAGCGTGAAAATTTTATTCTGGCAATGCTGCTCGGCGCAGTAGCCGTGGCAACCGCGCCGGCTGCGCTTCTGCTCGTGGTTCGTGAATTGAAGGCCAGGGGACCGTTCACCTCAACGTTGATGGCGGTAATCGCTATTGATGACGGTATCTGTATCATGGTTTTCGGCATTACCATTTCCATCGGTCATCAACTGCTCGGCAACAGTGCTACTACCCCTGTTATGGGAATCCTGGGGGCAATTTCGGAGATCACATTTTCTCTTGTAATCGGCGTGGCTACAGGCTTTCTTCTCGATCTGGTACTGGATAAGCTCCAGCGGCGTGGGGAAATGTTGACCGCCGGTCTTGCCCTGTTGTTGCTCTGCGGGGAAATAACCAGAGAACTGCATCTTTCACCGCTCCTTGCCGGGATGATGGCTGGTTTTGTCATTATCAACCGGGCGAAAAGGGATGTCCGCCTGTTCCGGGCCCTGAACCACTTTGAACCGCCTATCTATGTCCTGTTCTTTGCCCTGGCCGGTGTGCATCTTGACCTGGCAGCCCTCAGGCTGGCCGGATGGGTTGGTGTTGCCTATTTTATTGCCCGTTTTGCTGGAAAATACTTTGGTTCCTTGCTGGGGGGGGCGTTGTCCAGATCAACGGCCGCGGTGCGAAACTATATGGGACTTGCCCTCATTCCCCAGGCAGGGGTTGCCATCGGCCTGGTATTCATCATTGCCGGTGATCCCCAACTCAGTGGCTGGACCGGGATCGTTACCCCGGTTGTGTTTGCCGGGGTGATGATTTCCGAGATTATCGGCCCGTCCCTGGTACGCTTCTCCCTCCAGCAGGCGGGTGAAACTGAACTCACCAAAGAGCATCACCAGCCTTCCGGACAATCTTTGTTAAGAAATCCCCTGGTC
>WTAT01000082.1 GCA_013139415.1 Desulforhopalus sp. | reverse complement strand
AGGAGATTTAATGCAATTTGATAAATTCACCCTGAAATCACAGGAAGCTATACAGGCTGCTCAACAACTTGCCAGGGATAACAACCACCAGGAAATCCATACAGCCCACCTGGCAAAAGCTATCATCACACAACCTGATGGTATCGTCGTTCCGGTATTGCAGAAAATGGGAACCGATCCGTCCCTGATACTCATGGACCTCAACCAACTCCTTGAAAATGTCACTCAGGTTTCAGGCCAGGGAGTCGGGCAAAGCTTCGCCTCGCGTGATCTCCAACAGATTCTTGACAATTCATTTGGTGTTGCCAAGCAGATGCAGGACGACTACGTGAGCCAGGAACATCTTTTTCTGGCAATTCTGAAAAGTTCCGAAGGCGATGTCTGCAAGGCTCTCAATAATCGTGGGATAGAGGAAAAAAACTTTCTACAGGCACTTTCAGTTTTACGAGGCAGCCATCGTGTAACAGACCAGTACCCAGAAGAGAAATATCAGGCGCTTGAAAAGTACGGGCGCAACCTCACCCAGCTGGCAAAACTTGGCAAAATTGACCCAGTGATCGGCCGTGACGAAGAGATCAGGCGCATCATCCAGGTACTGTCGCGAAGAACCAAAAACAATCCCATTCTCATTGGTGAACCAGGAGTCGGAAAAACAGCTATTGTCGAGGGACTGGCCCAGCGCATTGTGAATGGTGACATTCCTGCCACGCTAAAAAACAAACAGGTCATAACTCTGGACCTCGCTTCTCTTATCGCTGGAGCTAAATACCGGGGAGAATTTGAGGATCGGCTGAAGGCTGTGCTCAAAGAAGTTGAGGAAAAGGCCGGAGAAATTGTTTTATTTATCGACGAAATCCATACCCTGGTTGGTGCCGGCGCGGCAGAGGGCTCAATGGATGCCTCAAACATGCTGAAACCTGCCCTGGCTCGCGGCGAATTGCACTGTGTCGGGGCAACAACCCTTGATGAGTATCGGAAATATATTGAAAAGGACAGCGCACTGGAAAGACGCTTTCAACCAGTGCTTGTCGAGGAGCCATCAGAAGAAGATACCATCGCCATTTTGAGAGGAATCAAAGAAAAATATGAAATTCACCATGGGGTGCGAATACAAGATAACGCCACCGTTGCCGCCGTTATCCTCTCGGCTCGGTATATCACCGATAGATTTCTACCGGACAAGGCAATTGATCTTATCGACGAAGCCGCGTCCCAACTACGCATCGAAATAGATTCGATGCCTGCGGAAATCGATGAGCTCGAACGACAAAAAATTAAATTTGAGATAGAACAGGAGGCACTGAAAAAGGAAAAGGACAGTGTATCAAAAGAACGACTAGAGGAATTAAAGAAAAAACTCGCCGACCTAAGCGATAGCCTTAACTCAATGAAGGCTCAGTGGTTGATGGAGCGCGACACCATCCAAAACATACAAAAGATAAAAGAGCGCATAGAGGAAGCACAAATCGAGGAGCAAAAAGCTGAAAGAACCGGCGACCTTAGTCGTGTAGCGGAAATCAGATACGGTCAAAAGGTACAGCTGGCAAAAGACCTTGAAACTGCAAACGTTAAACTCCAGGAAATACAAGCGCAGCAGATGATGCTCAAAGAAGAGGTCGATGCTGAAGATATCGCTGCTATTGTGGCCAAATGGACCGGAATACCCGTTGTTAAATTATTAGAAGGTGAAAAAGACAAGCTTGTTCAGGCAGAAAAAATACTTGCTGAAAGAGTTATTGGTCAGAAACAGGCAATACATGCAGTTGCCAACGCAGTACGAAGGGCTCGTGCAGGGCTGCAGGACCCGGACCGCCCTCTTGGTTCTTTTATCTTTTTGGGGCCAACAGGCGTAGGGAAAACGGAACTTGCCAGAGCGTTAGCCGACTTTATCTTTGATGATGAGCAGGCAATGGTTCGCATCGATATGTCGGAATTCATGGAAAAACATTCTGTCGCCCGGCTTATTGGTGCTCCTCCGGGTTATGTGGGTTATGAAGAGGGTGGCTATCTGACAGAGACGGTCCGTAGACGACCATATTCTGTCATTCTATTAGATGAGATCGAAAAAGCCCATCCGGATGTTTTTAATGTACTCCTGCAACTATTGGACGATGGAAGAATGACGGATGGAAAAGGGAGAACGGTTGATTTTAAAAACACCATTCTGATAATGACATCAAACCTCGGTAGTCAACTGATCATGAAAATGGCTGCGGAAGGTGCCAAGAAAAAAAGTATTCAACTACAGATTGATGACCTTCTTCACAGTCAGTTTAAACCAGAATTTCTCAACAGAATTGATGAGACAATAATTTTTGACAGTTTAAGGCGTGAGGATTTATTGGCCATCGTCGATATTCAATTAAAAAAGCTCATCACTCGACTTGATGCAAAAAACATCACTCTTCACGTACGCAAAAGTGCCAAGCAGTTTCTCGTTGATACTGGCTACAACGCTGCTTACGGTGCACGACCTTTAAAACGTGCAATCCAGAGGCACCTGGAAGATTTGCTGGCCATTAAGTTACTGGAAGGAGAATTTACAGATGGGGACCACATTCTTGTTGAAGGTTCATCAACTGGATTACATTTCTCCCGTCAGAGTAGATCCTGAAACGACCTCTTACCCACAAACATTAAAGACAAGAATGAGATGGAACCTTTACCTTTACACTCAGGCTGACTTGCATTACATACTCACATGAAAACAGGCAGACCTCTCTGGCTTAAACTATATTCCTGCTGTCTAAGCCAACATGACTAAGTCATGTGGCGTCACCCACAGTAAAATTCAACCCTCACAGGTTAAAATATAATGAGCGCAACTATCGAAGATCTTACTATCAATTACGAAGAAGACGGAGTGCAGATCGTAAAAGAAACCGGTAAAGAGGTCCTTTCTAAAGGAGCTTGGACTACCATCCTGTATCGCTATAACAATCTTGACCGAAAAACTGGTGAATTCGGTAAAGATATGTATACCATTCGTCGGTACCAAAAACGACAGGGTGAATATTTAATGAAATCAAAGTTCAATATTTCCAGCATAGACCAGGCAAAGAAGATTATCGATATCCTGGAAAAATGGACATCCGAGAATTAATCAAAAAACAAAGACCTGCCACCAGTATAATATTTCTATCAGAACAACGGGGCATTACCAAAGATTGTAGATTTTTTTTACACATACAACTTGTAAAAGTCACTTTCAATGACCACTTTCTTCTTGACGGCGGTTATCCAATCAAGTAGTTTGCCGCGGTCTTTGAGGAACATGAAATTTGATATCGACCTGAACGGTGGTCATCATTTTTTGTTTGAATCAAAAACAAAAAAGAATAAAGAAAAACATTGACTGAATATTTCAGTTGTGTTA
>WTAT01000177.1 GCA_013139415.1 Desulforhopalus sp. | reverse complement strand
TGGATAGATCAGTACATACAAAACCCGGCGGCAGAAAACACTCGGGCAAGAATGCCTTCCTTTCCCCATCTTTCAAAGGCAGAGCGCCGGGCGCTCATTGACTTTCTTTTTACGGAAAGATAAACCTGTAAAGAATAAACACAACCATATACAGTTTAAATCTCGCCCGTCTTATCTCCCTGACAAATTGTATGCTGCATTTTTTGCAATATTCGTCAAAAAAAGGTGCATTTAAAATAAAGTATAGTAGATACTATTTAGTAGTAGTGCATAGCTCTTACCTTCCAGAACTTACACCAAGAGGAGGATTGTATGAAATGCTGTGAGCCCACCCAAGATGCCTTATTTGGAGGAATTTCCCGGAGAGACTTCCTAAAAGTATGCACTGCGGCGGCAGTGTATATGGGCTTTACTGAAAGTTTCGGGCCCAAGATTGCCGAAGCTGTTACCACCGCATCCAGGCGCCCACCGGTAATCTGGCTGTCCGGTCAGGAATGCACGGGCTGCACAGAAACCCTGCTACGGACGACACACCCCACCTTCGAGAGCCTCATCCTTGACCTCATATCCCTTGACTATTCGGAAACTCTCAATGCCGGCGCAGGACATCAGGCCGAGGAATTTAGGGCCAAGTCAATAGAAGAAAATACCGGTAAATTTATTCTGGTGGTCGAAGGGTCAATTCCGGTCAAGGACGGCGGCATCTACTGTAAAGTGGCCGGACGGACGGTACTCGACATCCTCAAGGAGACAGCCCCTAAGGCCGCGGCGGTTATAGCTATCGGCTCTTGCGCAACCTGGGGCGGCGTTCCCTCCGCAGAGCCAAATCCGACTGGAGCGACGCCGGTCTATAAAATCCTGGAAGGAACTGGTATCCCGGTTGTCAATATTCCGGGCTGTCCGCCCAACCCGTATAATTTTCTTTCTACCATCCTCTATTATGTAACTTTCAAAAAGCTGCCCCAGCTAGATGACAAACTCAGACCGAAATTTGCCTATGGCCGGCTCATTCACGAGAACTGTGAACGCAGACCTCATTTCGATGCCGGTCGTTTTGCCGAGCAGTTTGGCGACGAGGGGCACCGGCAGGGGTACTGCCTCTATAAACTTGGTTGCAAGGGGCCGGAAACATTCAACAATTGCTCTACGCTGCGCTTTAACGATGTCGGCACCTGGCCGGTAAACATCGGGCATCCGTGTTTCGGTTGTTCCGAGGAAGGCGTGGGTTTCACGGCACCTCTTCACTCTCCGGCCCGGCCGCTCTATATTACCCCGCCGACCCAGTTCGTCTCCGCAACTCCGGAACAAGGCAAAGGAGCTTCATCCCTGGCAGCAGCCGTTGCGGGCGCCGCAGTCGGCGCCGGTGCAGTGGCCATCGGGTTGAATCTGGGCAAAAAGGATCACGATGAAAACGAGGAGAGCTAAAGATGGCTATCAACAGGCGAGACTTTTTAAAAGTGTCTGTAGGGAGCGGTCTGCTTTTGGCCTCAAATGTTTCACCCGCCATTGCCGCTCCGAAATCTCTGCCGCCTGAGGCGGTGGGCATTCTCTATGACGCCACTCTCTGTATCGGTTGCAAGGCATGTATGGTCAACTGCAAGAAATACAACAGCATGCCGAGCGGCGCCCTTTACAGAAAAGGAGGCGCTGTTCCCTATGAACACATCACCCCGGAAAAAATCTATGACGCACCGGTCGATCTGTCCGACAAGACCTTAAATATCATCAAGGCCTACAAAAGCGGCACCGGCCTGAATAAAGATCAGGTTGAAAACGGTTTCTCCTTTGTCAAAAACCACTGCCTGCACTGTGTTGACCCTGCCTGTGCTTCCGTCTGTCCGGTGGCAGCCTTACGTAAGGATACCGTAAATGGCGTCGTCTCCTATGATGCTGACAAGTGCATAGGCTGTCGATACTGTCAAGTGGCTTGTCCTTTCAGTATCCCAAAATTTGAGTGGGAGAAGACCAGCCCAAAGATTGTAAAATGTCAGCTCTGCCACCATCGGTATGCTGAAGGAAAATATGCTGCCTGCTGCGAATTCTGTCCGACAGGCGCCTCCATCTTCGGTAAAGTCGTTGATCTGCAGGATGAGGCCAAAATGAGGCTGACTCTGCCGGTGGGCACCGAATATGCCTACCCGCTCAACCGGGTCGATTCTGAAACCAAATTGTGGAAGAAAGTACCTCAGTACACGAACCATATCTATGGCTTGACCGAGGCCGGCGGTACCCAGTACCTGTTCATGGCCGGCGTGCCCTTTGACAAACTTGGCTTCAATCCCCGTATAACGGATACGGCATACCCGGATCTTACCTGGAACTATATAAAGAAAGTGCCGATACTCATCGGCGCCCTCTTGGTAGCCGGTGCAGCGAGCCATGTCATAACTCGCCGGGATCATGGTGAAACATCTTAAAACAATAGTACTATCATCGTAACCGTAAAATGCTTCCAACAACCAACTCTGGGGGATGTAATGGCTAAGAGAATAACAATCGACCCTGTTACGAGAATCGAAGGTCATCTGCGTATTGACTGCGAAGTTGACGGTGGGAAAGTAACCAATGCCTGGTCCTCTGGCCAGATGTGGCGGGGCTTTGAAGTCATCCTTCAGGGCCGCGATCCCAGGGATGCCTGGTTGTTCACCCAACGATTCTGCGGAGTCTGAACGACAGTCCACGCACTGGCTTCGGTGCGTACGGTTGAGAATGCACTCGGCATGGAGATTCCTCTCAATGCTCAGTACATAAGAAATCTTATCATGGGAGCCCATGCGACCCATGACCACATCGTCCATTTTTACCATCTTTGTGCCCTTGACTGGGTAGATATTGTTTCAGCCACAAAGGCTGATGCAAAAGCCACGGCCAAGCTTGGCCAGAGCCTCTCCGATTGGAAGCACAACAGCTACCAGGAAATAAAGGGCGCTCAGGAACGTCTCCAGGCCCTGGTGAATTCGGGCCAGCTTGGCATTTACGGCAGCGGTTACTGGGGACATCCGGCCATGAAGCTGGCCCCTGAGGTCAACCTGCTGGCCGCCACCCATTATCTGCAGGCCCTGGAATACCAACGCGAAATCAATAAGGTGGTCGCTATTCTCGGCGGCAAGACACCTCATATTCAGAATTTGGCTGTGGGCGGAGTTGCCAATGCCATAAACTTGGACAGCCCGGACACCTTGAACATGGAGCGCCTCTACCATGTTAAAACCCTCATTGACCAGGTGGACGAGTTCGTTAAGAAAGTCGCCCTGGTCGATGTGGCGGCGATAGGCGCCTTTTACGTCGATTGGACGGCACATGGGGCCGGGATCACCAATTATCTGGCAGCACCGGATATGCCGATGGATACAAAAGGGACGACATTCGAACTACCGGGCGGCTACATTCCGGCTGGCGATATTAGTAAATTCACGCCGATACAGAGCTTTAACGATCCCTATTTTGAGGAAAATGTCCAGGAATCGATCAAGCATTCCTGGTATGACGGTGACTGGACCCGCCATCCCTATCAGGAAGAAACGGTCCCTAAGTATACCGATTTCGATGACAATGGTAAATATTCATGGGTGAAGGCCCCTACCTTTAAGGGGGAACCTGCTCAAGTTGGGCCGCTGGCCAATGTCCTCTGCATGTTTGCCGCCGGCCACCAGCCCACGCAGAAATACGTTACTCAGGTTCTGGAAACCGTCAGCTCTCTGGCCGGTGCCAAGGTCGGGGTCGGGGCCTTGCATTCTACCATCGGCAGAATCGCGGCTCGGGTCGTCCGCTGTGCCGTCCTGAACGACACCATGAAAAATCAATGGACCGCCCTGGTAAACAATATAGCCAGCGGAGATGTGACGACTTTTAACCAGCCGACCTTTCCAAAGGGAGTGCAGCAGGGCTTTGGTTATCATGAGGCCCCGCGCGGCATACTTTCCCACTGGATTGTTATCGAAAATGGTAGGATCAAAAACTACCAGGCAGTGGTGCCGTCAACCTGGAATGCCGGACCTCGCAACGGAAAGGACGATCTCGGCCCCTATGAAGCCGCTCTGTTGAACAATCCGGTTATCGATCCGGAAAAGCCGCTGGAGATACTGCGAACCCTCCATTCCTTTGACCCGTGCATGGCATGTGCGGTCCACCTGGTTGACAAGGAGCATAATGAAATTGTTCACGTCAAGGTTGTCTGACCGGAGAGGCTCATGGTGAATATACTTGTCTTAGGAATTGGCAATGTTCTCCTCACGGATGAAGGAGTGGGAGTCCGCGTTGTCAAAGAACTGGAAAGGCGCTATCGCTTTTCCAGTGAAGTCGAACTGTTGGACGGCGGCACGGCAGGAATCGAGTTGCTCAGGCATATATCCGGACGGGATCACCTGATTCTTATCGATGCCATGAAATGCGGCAAGCCCCCAGGTACCGTTGTCCGGCTCGAAGGGGAAGATGTCCCCGCCGTCTTTCGAAACAGGATTTCACCACACCAACTCGGCCTTTCCGACCTGCTCGCCGCAGCTATGCTGACCGACGAACTGCCCAAGAATGTCGTTCTCTTCGGAGTGGAACCGGCGGATCTCAACCCGGGATTGGATCTTTCCGATACGGTGGAAGCCAGTCTGCACAAGCTGTTGCATGCCATATGTGAAGAACTGAAATCACTCGGCTGCACGATAGAAACCCTTGATCGTACCTTTTCTGACAAAGCAAGGTTCTGGGACACCTGTGAAAATTATTCCCTGGCACCCTAACTCAGATAAACTGGAAAAGACATTAAGGTTTTAGGGATAAGTGTCTTAACAATAGATGTAACTTATTTATTATAAAAGGAATTTTTAATTTCTTGCCACTTTTGACACGAAAATAATTTCTAAGGCACTAATTACATTTAAATGGAGGAAGCAATGAGCTCTGACCACGAAATAAAAATGTGGACACCTAACACGGTGGGATTGGTTCTCTTCATAATGGTCGGTTTAGTGGCCGTTTTCTCTCGGTTGACCAATGGTCTCGGTGCGGCGACCAACCTCAATGATACCTATCCCTGGGGCCTATGGCTGAGCATTGACGTTCTGGGCGGTGAGGCCATGGC
>WTAT01000248.1 GCA_013139415.1 Desulforhopalus sp. | reverse complement strand
ATGAAGGATTTCGCCGAGATGAACACGGTCTGGGACAACTGGATCCCCGAAGGACATGCGCCGGCCCGTGCATGTGTAGAGGCTCGAATGGCACGACCGGACCTTCTTGTGGAAATCTCAGTGATTGCAGCCGTAAAATAGAAAAGAATAGCACAACACAACACAACAACGTCCCTCAGGAGAAGAATATGGAAAGATTCTTTAAGTACGCCTTGCCATTGCTAATTAGCTTAGTTGCGGCAATGGAATTCTATCAAGTCGTGATGCGGTATATCTTTGAAATCCCTGTCATGGGGCTTGACGAAATGCTTGTCTATCCAACGCTGTGGCTCTATATCCTCGGGAGCGTTAATGCATCAAGAGAAGATACCCAAATCAAGGCAAATGTTCTTGACGTCTTCTTAAAGACTGAAAAGTCCATACTGCTTGTTCGCGTCATTGCCGACTGCATGGCAGTGACAGTTTCCTGCTGGCTCACCTACTGGGCATATGATTATTTCAGGTATGCCCTGCGGGTATGGAAGGAAAGTCCCACCCTCTATGTACCAACATTCTACGCCGAGTGCGCATTATTCATCGGCCTGGTGCTTATGACTGCCTATAGTGGCATGTATTTATTAAAAAATATAAGACGGTTTGCTCGAACTCTTCAAGCCGAAAAAGGAGTTTAATATGGAAATCGTAACCGTTTCACTCCTGGCATTGGCTATGCTTGTTACTATGCTCAGTTTTGGAGTTCCATTGCCATATTGTTTCGGCGGGGCTTTGATGACCATGTACTTCTTAGGCGATGCGGCCATGGAAGGTACCATGGTGTGGGGCTATTCCCAGCTTGCCAATCCCGTTCTCCTCTGTATCCCACTTTTCGTCTTCGCCGGCACAATCATGAGCGAAAGTGGCATAGCCGCCAGTCTCTTGAATTTCGTCAATGTATTTGTCGGTCGAATACGAGGCGGACTTGGTGTTGTTGCTTCAGTAAGTTGTGCCATTATCGGTGCAATTTCAGGAAGTGGTCTTACCGGTGTCGCTGCTACCGGACCACTACTGATCCCTGAAATGGCCGAGAAAGGCTACCCCCGTGGATATGCAACAGCGCTTGTGGCAAATTCTTCAGTTCTGGGTCTGCTTATTCCACCCAGTGTTACCATGATTATCTATGGCTGGGTAACCGACACCTCCATTCTCGCCTGTTTTCTCGCTACCCTCGGACCAGGCTTGCTGATTACCTTTCTCTTTTCAGTTGTCAATCTGGTAATGGCAAGAAAGTTCCCACTTAAACTCGATCCGCCATGTACCAAGAAGGAGATAATAAAAGAGGGGCTGACCTGCACCACCAGGGCAATACCGGCGCTGGTAATGCCGCTTATTATCCTCGGCGGCATATACGGTGGTATCATGACACCAACCGAGGCAGCTGCAGTCGCTGTTATTTATGCCATTCCGGTGGGCTTTCTGGTCTATAAAGGATTGACCTGGGAGAGTTTTCTAAAAGCCGCAAAGAATTCTGCCACCGCAGTGGGTGCCATCATGATCATGATTGTCTTCAGCCTGATGCTCAGCCAGATCTTTGTTATGGAAGATGTCCCTCAGGCACTTGTAGAAGGAATCTTTACTATCACAGATAACAAGGTGCTGTTACTGATCCTGATCAATTTTCTGCTGTTTTTTGTCGGCATGATTGTTAACGATATAACTGCAATCATCCTCATCGCACCTCTTCTGCTGCCTTTAATGGAGGCAATTGGAGTCTCGCCAATTCAATTCGCTGCCATCATGGGAGTGAATACTGCAATGGGAGGGGTCACCCCACCATATGCATCAATTCTCTACCTTGGTATTCGGATAGGTAAGGTCGAGTTTTCAGAAGTTATTAAACCCGCAATGATCCTCATTATCTGCGGCTATGTACCAGTTGTCTTTTTGACCTCCCTTTGGCCGGATCTGTCTCTGTTTTTCCCGAGAATTTTCGGTTATTAATCAACTACATTTTACAGGAGTATGAAATGAAAAACCGCTTGATGGTCAGTGCTTTAATTCTGGTAGCCAGTATGGCATTAATGGCAGGAAGTATTCAGGCCAAAACATTGAAAATTTCACATCTCAGGCCCCAGGGCACAGCAATCGATACCGATCTCCGCTGGTTTTCCGATACCTTGAAAGAAGCCTCCGGGGGGAAAATAAAAACCAAACTCTATCCCGCAAGCGCTCTTGGAGATTACACTATTGTCCAGGAAAGAGTCGGACTCGGTGCTGTAGACATGGCCTGTCAGCCACCATCATCTGCCGCTGACAAACGATTCCAGCTTGTCTATTTTCCCTATATGTTGAAAAACTGGGATCAGGCCAGGAAAAACTATGGCCCCGGAGCGCCTTTACGTAAGGTCGTTGGAGAACTCTATGCAGAGCAGAACATCCATCTCCTGGCGGTGTGGCCTGTGTACTTCGGCGGTATTGCCTTTAACACAGAGGTAAAAAATCCCGGCGATCCGAATACATCCAAGGGAATCAAGCTGCGGGTCCCACCAATGAAAACCTTCCAGCTCCTCGCAGACACCACTGGCTATCTCGGAACCCCAATCCCGTTTTCAGATGCTTTTACAGCGGTACAGACCGGAGTTGTTGATGGTGTAATAGGTTCAGGAGCCGAAGGATATTATTCCTCATTTAGAGATGTGACTAAAAATTACCTGCCATCAAATACCCATTTTGAGGCATGGTACCTGATTATTAGTAAGAAATCTTTCGACAAACTTTCTCCAGAAGGACAAAAACAGCTGCAGGATGTTGCCAATCAATTTGAGCAGCGTCGCTGGGATGTTGCCGAAGCCGATCAGGCAGCCAATGAAAAACGCCTTGCCGACTATGGTGCTACAATTTTACCAATCAGCGCCGAGGAAATTGGGGCAACCGCCCAAAAAGTGCAGACCGTCGTATGGCCACAGATTCTTGAAGATGTGGGCAAAGAATGGGGACAGAGTGTCCTTGACGGCATTGTTGAATAATTGATTAAATGACCTTCCTTCCCTGGCAGCATACTGCCAGGGAAGGTTTAGATTGAATTTCCGGGAGGCCAGCATGATAAAGGATAGTATCATCCTGCTTTTGAGCTTTTTGTTTGTCGCTCTCTGCAGTAGTGCACTATGTGCCGAAACTTCAGAAAGATGGAAAATCGGCCATTTGCGGCCATCGAATTCCGCTATAGACAAGGACCTGCACCTGTTTACTGAGCAAATCAGTACAAAAACCAATAACAAAATTTTGTTTGATGTCTATCCGGGAAACAGGTTGGGAGACTATTCCGTTGTCCAGGAACGCGTTTCTTTTGGTGAAGTTGAACTCTACGTTGGCCCAATCGCTACATCCATCGATAGACGATTAATTCTGGCAACCACACCCTACCTGGTAAACAGCTGGGCTGAAGCCCAAAAGATGTATTCACAAGGCAGTGAACTTCTTGAAACAATTGCCAAAATTCTTGTGGACCAAAATATTAAACTGCTGGGCGGCTGGCCGGTATATTTTGGAGGTATTGCCCTTACAGAACAGCCCCCACATCCTGGAGACCCCGATGTCTCTAAAAAAATGATAATTCGTGTTCCTCCTATACGGAGTTTCGAACTCACGGCCAGACAATTAGGTTACACCCCCTATCCAATCACCTGGACCTATGCAAAGATGGGCCTGAAGACAGGAATGGTGTCAGGTATTATTGGTGGCGGAGCGGAAGGTTATGCTGGGCTCAAAGAATTAGTAAAATATTACATCCCAGTGAAAGACCATTTTGAGTACTGGTTTGTTTATATGAATATGGATAAATGGAACGGACTTTCAGAACAGGAAAAAGAACTCTTTCTCACAACAGTAAAAGAGATGGAAACCCGTCGTTACGCAGTTGCTGAAAGCCTGGAAAAAGAAAGCATTCTCAAACTCAAAGAACAGGGTACTAAAATAATAGAGCTCAGCGAGACAGAGTTGACGGCTATGCGAAAAAAGGTTCAACAGAATGTATGGCCAGTGCTGGAAAAGGAGATAGGGCCAGAGTTTGGCCGGATAGTATCAACAGTTAAAAACACGCAATAGCAGAGGTGGAGCCGAATTCAAAATCCTTGGTACTTTGCTCTAATCTTTTTCTAACTGTTACAAGGTAAAACCTTGTGGTTAAGTGCAGTCCATGAAATGCCAGTTTTTTGCCGCTTCTGCCATATTTGAGTTCTATGCACCAATCATCCAGAAGGTTCACGATAGAACTCAATCCTTTGTAATTACTAAAAACCCCAATGCGTGGTTCTATTCTGTCTCCAGCGCACACTGTTTAACCTTGCGATAGAGTGTAGCCCGTGATATCCCCAATCTTCGCGCTGTTTCCGCCATATTAGAGTTTGTTGCATTTAATGTGGCGGAAATCATTTTCTTTTCCATGTGTTGCAAAGTTCCAGGATTGATCACCTCATCGGCTGCCGTTCGGTTGGTCAGGCCAAGGTTTTTTGCTGTTATTTTTTTGTTGTCACAAACGTGCAGAGCTCTTTGGATAGTATTTTCCAACTCACGAACATTACCTGGCCAACTGTAGGAGATGAGTGCAGTAATGGCCTCTGGTGTAAATTGGTATTGGGGATTATTTTTTTTGAGAAAATAATTGGCCAGGAGCCTGATGTCATCAGCTCCTCTTTCCCGTAGAGGAGGTATCTTGATTTGCAAGATATTTAAACGATAGTAGAGATCCTGCCTGAATCGGTTCTGCTGCACCGCTTTTGACAAATCAACATGTGTCGAGGCAATGATTCTGGCATCGGTCTGCAATACTCTCCGTGCACCAATAGGATGAACTTCTCCGGTTTGCAAGACACGGAGAAGTTTGACCTGCATATCATGGGGCATATCGCCAATCTCATCGAGCAGGATGGTTCCGCCGCTTGCCAGAGCAAACTTTCCAGGTCGGCCACCTTTTAAAGCCCCTGTGAAGGCACCTTCGACATAGCCAAACAATTCGCTTTCAAGCAACTCACCCGGAATAGCACCACAATTTATTGGCACGAATGGTTTTTCTATTCGTTGGTCGCCATTATGGATTGCTTGAGCAAACAGTTCTTTGCCAGTCCCGGTTTCTCCCAAAAGCAATACCGTAGAATTTGATTGAGATGCTCGTTTTGCCAGTTCAACAGCTTCGATAAAAGTAGGTGATGTTCCAAGCAGGGAATCAAAAGTAAAAAAAGCTTTGGTTCCGGATATTTTATCAACCAGCTTCCTGATATTGCTAAATTCTGTAAAATTAAGAACCGCACCAAGAGGCTCATTTTCTTTTGATAACACAGGCTGGGCGGAATAAAAAAAATGAATATCCCTGTTCCCATCCTGAATACGACATTCTCTGTTTGTCCAGATAGTGGGATTTTTATGGATGCTTTCTAGGTCTAAATCGAGGTCGCCCAGCATCGAAACAGGTCTTCCCTCAAGATCGTCAGACCGAAGAATTTGCTTGCCCTGGCGATTAATCCTTTGGATACGTAATTCCTTGTCCAGTGTAAGTAAGCCGGTTCCGGTAGCTTCTATAACGTTATCAAGAAAACTCGTGCTGATTGTCAATTCCTTGTTGCGCCGCACAAGTCTCATATGCCTCTCAATGGAACGAGCTGCAGAGGTTATCATTATCAGAGTATGGGGATGGACAAGGTGAGAAGCTCCTGAGACAACAAGAATCCCTTGGAGAATATCCTGTTGACCAAAAATTGGTGCGGCCGAACTGGTGAGCCCATGAGCGCGCTTACAGTAGTGGTCTCTGTCGTTGAGTTGAATTGATACCTGCGTTTTCAAGCAAAGACTGATAGCTGTAGTCCCGACATCTCTTTCTGTCCAGCGATAGCCCGGCGAACAATTGCGAGCCTCAAACGTGGACTTGATTGCCTTGCTTCCCCCAAAATGAAGGATATAGCCTTCGTTGTCGGTCAAAGCAACCATGAAATCATCCGGCGCCATCAGCTCATAATACTCTTCAATTGTTGCGGTAACTACCTCCAGGAGGTCCTTGACGACAATCTTTCTTGCTTCAAGTTCGGCTGGTGAAAGCTTGAGATGATCAACAATTCGTTCTTCACGATTGACACCATATTCTTCCGAACGTTTATGGGATGCCTCAATCATCCTTTTCATCTGCTCATTTGTTGGAATGGTGCCTTTGGGTATTGTGTTTTCCATACCTTTTTTTCGATACCTTTTTACAATATTGTGATGGTCAT
>WTAT01000335.1 GCA_013139415.1 Desulforhopalus sp. | reverse complement strand
GGGTACCGAAGCCGCCAGCTAATATAACTGCTTTCACAAAAATCCTCCCAATATGTTTAAATACAATAGTGTCTATGTTGCAGGATGTTGTTAAATTTCTGTGGTTTTATAACGTTTGTTGCCATTTATTCATTTTCATAGAAGCCAGGATTCAGGAGACAGAATAACTGATTTCCAAGCCTTTCTTCTAAATACTGACTTCTGTCTTCAAAAAAGATTGGATCACATCGAAATTAAAAGTGATCTCTCAATTACCACATGATAAAGCAACTTGGAAAGTTTAGTTCTAAGTATCAGATTTATTTGTTGACTTTCTCCTCATCAGACCGATCAGTCCTATCAGTCCGGTTCCGAGGAGCAGCATGGTTGCCGGCTCGGGAACAGCAGGGGTATTATCATGATATCCCGCATTATATTGCGGCAAATCCTTTTGATATTTATTATCATATAATAAATATTCGGCACTATCAACCCAAAGGCAACTTCTTTCTCCAGCACTTTCACTTTGCCATGGATCTGGACCCGGCAAAACATAACCACTGGAGTCATCAGCATCTAGCCATAAACAGGACTCATCAATTTTTGACGCATATGCTAACGAGGCACACAGAGAAATTATCCCTGCCAAGGAAATTACTCCAACAATTTTATTTTTCATCAAAATATCGGGATAGAATTACGTATTGCTTGAAGGGGGGTATCCCCTTAACAGAATTTATTAATTCAATTGGGTTTCAGCAAGATCTGTGCCTTGTATTGTCCTGCTTTTCGATGACCCCGGAAGTATAGGCTAACTAATTATAAATACGAAGTATTATATAAAGACTTCTTCACGCTCTCAAAACGTAGAAATTCCAGGCCTGCTTAATGTTCTCTTTTCCGGAAAAAGGTATCCAGGAAACTGGAAATAATACTGCTTCCTGCATAGAAAATGATGCGTGTAAAATCAGGAGAGGAAAAATTTAAGGCAAAGCCATTGGGAGGTAATCAACGATGAAAAAAACATATGTCATAGGTGACATTCATGGCTGTCATGTGGCGCTTGACCGCCTGCTTGAAAAGATTGCTCCTACTCCCGGCACAGACACCATCATAACACTAGGAGACATGATTAATCGGGGACCCGACTCGAGCAAGGTCCTTGAGACGTTGATTCAACTACGCCTTGAAAATTATCTTGTTATTGCTCTCAAAGGGAACCACGAGTTCATGTTTCTTGATTATCTATCAGGAAGGAATCAAAATTTCTTCCTGATTAATGGGGGCGAGATGACAATTAAAAATTACAATATCAATAATCCCTTTTTAAAAAATTCTCTCCGCAAAATTCCAGACAAGCATATTCAATTTCTGCATAATCTTCTTCCTTATTGGGAAGACGAAACATATATATATGTCCACGCAGGTCTCCAGCCTGGTGTCAAGCTAACCAAGCAGTCAACCGACTGGCTATATTGGGCCAGAAACAATTTTATTGATGAACAGTACGATTACGGGAAAAGGGTAATCTTCGCCCACACCCCTTTCGGAGAACCCTTAATCCAAGAAAATAAAGTAGGGATTGATACGGGTGCGGTTTATGGCGGCAAATTGACCTGTCTTATCTTACCGGATTTTGAGTTTGTGAGCGTGGATGGCCTGAAGAAAAGATAAAAATGAGGCGTACCGATAGGTTCAGTTTAAGGAGAGCTGGCAATTCTTCCTCATCCAGCTTAACCCAGATAAACTGAAAAAACTAAGGCACTAAAACCAGGATCTTTTTTTTCTTGGGCCTCGGGAGATAGCATCCTTTTTTATAGACTTATCTCCTGAGTCATGAAGCCTATAGAGAGCATTATATTTTTCTTTGAGATGGCCGAAAGCAATGAGCATCTTCTCGTGTTTTCGTTTCTCTACTTCGAGCTGCTGGCGAAGCTGGCGGACAAGATCATCCTTGTAGTTCTCCGCTCTTTTTTCAAGCTCTTCGACCTGCCACTGTACTTGCATTTTCAACTGCTGCATGCCGGTCTCAAGACTTGCCAGTCGAGGTATATCACCTTCTGCGGCAAATCCATCTCCTCCTGCTTGACACGCTTCTTCTTCGACCTGTTGCTCCTCACCGCCAACCAGGCCAATATCCCCCTTATCCTCAACAACCCTTTCTATGATGGACTGGTCAATGGTTTTGAGTCCGTCTCCATATGCATAAACCAGCGCGGAATCACACACTAAATTAACTGACCTGGGGATACCGTTTGTAACTCTAAAAATCTCATTCACGGCATCAGTCGTAAAAATATCAGGAGAACCTCCTGCCTTCTCAAGACGGCTTGCAATATACAGCCTTGTTTCTTTCTTGGTAAGAGGCGAAAGATGATAATTAACAGCAATACGTTGCGCCAATTGAGCAAGGGAGGGGCGTTTTAATTTTGCTTTCAATTCCGGTTGACCGACTAGCACAATCTGTAAAAGCAGATCATCGTCCGTCTGAAGATTGGAAAGCATCCTCACTTCTTCAAGGGCGTCATCCCTAAGATTCTGAGCCTCATCAATTATAAGTAGAACCCTTTCCTTCCTCGCATATTTTTTTATGAGGTATCGATATAGTATTTCCAGGTTTCCTGTCTTATTATTAGCAATCGCCTTGAGATCAAACTCTTGAAGCACCAACTCTAAAAGCTGATCACCGGTGACGTTGGTATTAAAAATCACCGCCACTTCCATAGCGGCTTCAATCCGGTTAAGCATATAACGGATCAAGGTGGTTTTGCCGGTGCCGATTTCTCCTGTAAGCAGAATAAAACCAGCACCCTCCCGAATGCCATACTCCAGATATGTCAGGGCGCTCTTATGCTTTGAGCTAAAATAAAGATATTCCGGGTTTGGGGCTATATGGAATGGTTTTTCAGATAAACCGTAAAAATTTTCATACATAATAAAGATATTACCACAACTTTGCGAGTTACTACAACTTATTGAAACAAAATGCCCTCGCAAAAAGTCCTGATTTGAATTATCGCCACCTGCAATATCAAATAGTTAGCAAAGATTAACGCGGCGTATGAGCGCTTTCTGCGAATACGTCAAATAAAAACAACTTATTTTCTTCTTGTGAGGTTGTTTGGCCAAAAAGCTGGAATACAGAATTCAGGAGAAAAACAAGAAAAACAGCACAAATTCGTGCAAGACGAATCAAGTCGAAAAGTTAAAATAATACAATAACACATCGTAAATGTTCACTAAACTACGTTATTATTTGGCCGCAGGAGCAAGCTCAGAGTCTGCGTTTACCTGCTCGCGAATAATGATTGTGGCGGATGGCTCACGGGGGGGACAAAGACAAGATTCATTTTTCCGAAATTCACCTCAACCCCTAAAGCCTAGAGGCTCAGGGGGAAGAGAACATTTTCCGAGAAAAAGGAATTCAAGAAGGGCTTATTTCCGGTTTTTCTAGCCGAAAACAAGAATAACATCCCACAAGTAGGGGAAAAATGGCAGTGTTATGTCAGAAATCACATCATAGGCAAGCCTAGATGTGAACCAATGGCCTGAGTTAACTCAAAGTCAGCAAAGGCTACACCGGCCTGAAAATTATCGGAATCTGCGACAGGTTCACACCATTTGACTTCCCCCATTCCTGAAAGGTTAGGGATTGAAAAATCAGGTGAAAACTGAAATGAGACCAAGCTGTCCTTCTGGATTTCTTTATTGCTTTGCAGACGCAGACCACCAAGACTCAAATCTACCGTAAAAGCGTTATCGTCCAAGAGTTCCAAGAAGTTACGGCTGCTATCACAGGCAGAAAGAGTCAGGGTGGTTCGATCCGAAACCCGGCGATATTTTCTCCGCCCACCCTCGACAATAAAACCATATTTACGGGCTGTTTCCTTGAGAAGTTCACACCCCCTAAGATACTGATGACACTGGACATATTGTGGTTTTGAACAAAACATATCCACATGTTCCGGCATGGGGATATACAAACCGCCTTTTGTCATCTTACACTCGTGACTATTATTCGTGGACCAATATGGACAGTGATTCGCTATGGAATTTTTCTTATTATTTGCCATAATCTCTATAACTCTATTTTGCGGACAGTCTGGCTAAGACCTAACCATTTTTAAACAAAAAAGTATGCAATAAAAATGCCATAGCCCTCTTAGTTATTCTTCAAAAATTTGGCTGAAAGGTTATAGCGCTTCATCTTGTCATATAAGCCTGTTTTGCCGACTTTCAGATCAGAAGCGGCACGCTGGACATTACCGACATTCTTTTTCAGACAATTCACTATAATGTCACGCTCAAATTCTGCCAGGATCTCTTTTAAAGGATCCTGACCAATACGATCATAAACCGTGTTCAAATAATTATTCACATTATTTGAACACGGATTTGCGTCAAACACCATATCCTGTTCCGTTATCATACTGTTTTTTGCCATCAAGACAGCCCGCTGGATAACATTCTCCAGTTCCCTGACATTTCCAGGCCACTCATGCAACAACAGTTTATTGATCAAGGTATCAGGAAGAAAATCTATTTCCTTTTTAAAGGCCTGACGATAATGCCTGACGAAATGAATTGCCAAGTCAACAATATCCTCTTTCCTCTCCCGCAAAGGCGGAATAAAGATATTTATGATGTTTAACCTGTAGTAAAGATCAAGACGAAAACTACCGTCCTGCACTGCTTTCGCAAGGTCAACGTTTGTAGCGGCAATAATCCGTGCATCGATATGAATCGGCTGGGTGCCGCCAACGCGCATCACTTCTCCACTCTGCAGTACGCGTAAGAGTGATGCCTGCATGCGAGGACTAATATCGCCGATTTCATCGAGGAAAATAGTTCCGCCATCAACGACCTCGAATTTCCCTTTTTTTCTGGCAGAGGCCCCTGTAAATGCACCTTTTTCGTAGCCAAACAGATCGCTTTCCAGCAAATTGTCGTTTATCGTGTTACAGTTCACCGTGAGAAAGGGCTTATCGCGCCGATGACTGCGGGACAGCAAAAGATTGGCAACCAGTTCCTTTCCTGTCCCTGATTCACCGGTAATAAGAATCGTGGCATCAGAATCAGCAACCTGATTAATAGTATCCCGGAGTATGGTCATTTTTCGGCTTGAGCCGATCATTTCATCAGCCTGCTCTTTATACTCCAGTCTCTTTTGAAGAAGATTGACTTCTCGAGAGAGATTATTCCTGATAGCCTCACTTTCTTTTAATTCCTTAATTTTATGCTGGAGAATTTCCTCAATATTGTTATGAAAATTTTCCAATTCCCATTCATGCAATTTCCGTTCGGTGATGTCTCTCATCACCATCATAACAAGCTTGTCACCCTTATAGCCTTGGAAAGGAATATAACTGTACTCTACATCCACATCGCCAATCCTGGTTTCATCAAGCCCATTCTGTTCTTTACCAGAAAGAGCGAAATCCACAGGGCAGTTAGTCTTACATCGATTATCTGCATTACACAGACTTTTACTGCAAAGCTTGCCGCAGCAATCATCAAACGCAACAATAGCACTAGGATTCATATACTGAATGACATAATCCCCACCAATAAGAGCAACCATTTCCGGCATAATATCCAGCAATGCCCGCCAATTGCTGGCTAACCGATCAATTTCGTCTCTTGTTTTTTGCAGTTCTGTTTTCTGTGAGGTCATTTATCTGGTTATCGGATATTATTTTAATAACGAATTATACCATATGGACTTAACAGCATACTATTTCCCTAACACAAAAACACAAAAAAAACTCAATCAACTATTCTAGAGTCTACATTTACCTTCCTCGCCTCTTCCCACACCGACATAGGTAAACCCTGCCTCTTTCATCTTCGTGGGGGAATAGACATTCCGAAGATCAACAAAAATCGGGTTTTTCATTCTGGATTTAATTTCCTGGAGATCCAAGGCTCTATACTGGTTCCACTCAGTAAATAATATAATGACATCTGCGCCATTGCACGCCTCATAAGCATTATTCACATAGATAAAGCCAGGAAACATCTTTGATGCCTCTTCCATTCCCTGTGGG
>WTAT01000041.1 GCA_013139415.1 Desulforhopalus sp. | reverse complement strand
GCACTGCCTGACCTTGTCCCATCGCGATCCGGAAACGCGCAAATGGACGATGGAAAAAGCACCTGTCTATCACATCGTTGACTAAATAGGTCCTGAAAAGGGGCCGGGTACATTTTAGATAATGTATCCGGCCCCTTTTTTATTGCAAAAGAAGAGCACCCATGAATTCGACCAAACCTGAAAACACCGCCCTCGAATATGCCAAACAAGCCGGGGACGCAGCCAACCAGCAGGCGTACCAGCAGGCTTCCGAACTATACGCCCAGGCAGCCTCTACCGGGGGGCTGGATATATCCCTGCAATGGCAGTATCGCAACCAGCAAGCCCTGATGCTGGCAGAGTTTGGTAGAGAGTTCAGGAACAACACGGCACTTGAAGATGCTATCAAGCTCTATGAAGAAACCGTTGCAGAGCTTGCCCCCCGGGAAGAAAGACCTGATGACTGGGCCGCCACCCAGCACCTGCTTGGCAACGCAATGGGGCTTCTCGGCCAACGCCAACGTGCCACCGCCATGCTGGAAAGAGCCATCAAGGTATTTGAAAACCTACTTTCAGCAAGAGGCCGGGAACAGGCGCCGCTGGCATGGGCCACAACACAGGATAATTATGGCAATGTGCTTGGAACCCTGGGACAGCGCCGGGGTAATACCGAGATGCTTCAAAAAGCAGTTGAGGCATTTGAAAACGCGCTTGAAGAGCGCACCCGGGAGCGGGCACCAATGGACTGGGCTGCAACTCAGAATAATCTCGGTACAGCACTTCAGGTCCTTGGTCAGCGTGAGAAAGACCCCAAGCTGCTGAAGAAATCGGTTGAAGCATATAAGAATGTTCTGCAGGAATGGACCCGGGAACGGGTACCGCTAAGCTGGGCAACCACCTTCAACAATTTAGGAACGGTGCTTCGACTACTCGGAGAGACCCGCAAGGGGCCACGTACACTGGAGCAATCCGTTGCCGCCTTTCAGAACGCACTGGCTGAGCGAACCCGGGAGCAGGTACCGCAAGAATGGGCAATGACCCAAAACAATCTCGGTGCCGCATTGCAATCCCTCGGCAAACGCGAACAGGATTCGCAGTTACTGGAAGAATCAATTGCTGCCTTTGAAAACGCGCTCAAGGAAGTTACACGGGAGCGAACCGCGATGGGCTGGGCCATGACACTGGCCAACCTGGGCGCTGTTCGAATGTTACTGGCGGAAATGACTGAGAATTCCAGTATTGCCCTCCTGGCACTGAATGATTTTGACGAAGTCGTAAATTACTTCCAGGAAGCCAGCCACTCGCAATATATGGAGCTTGGCGAGGAACAACGGAAAAAGGCGCAGGCTCTGGTCACGTCACTTAGCAGGCAGTAATACTCATCGTGTTTGAGAATAAAGGCCATTTCTCAAAAAACCCAATGTTCAATATATTTCCAGGGCCCTTTTTACTGTTGTTTCCATTCCAGATCCGTTAGAGACAGTAATACGATAGGGGCCAATACTCAGGTTTCCTGTAGGAATTGTGACTTTAAGCTGGGTCCCTGCCTGATTGACCCAAGGCGTATATTTCGTTCCTTCGAATATGATGATGGAATCTGCATGAAAGCCTGTGCCGCTCACCGTGATTTCTAGCTCAGGAGTGCCGAAATTTAATTTTGACGGCTTAACGTCAGAAATTATTGCATTAGAGGTAGTTGGGGAAATGCCTGTATCCATAGGCACAGCTTGAGCAGCAGTTTCCTCATCAGCACCCCCTGGTTCAGCCCGCTCAGATCGGCATGTTGCCGGGCAACTATCTCCGCTTTCAGTATTCCCATCATCGCAGGTTTCACCCGGGTTCAGGACACCATTTCCGCATGCCTCAGAACAAATGATATTTGCCTCAGTATCGAAGCCGATAACATAAGACCCGCTGGGGCACACCTGGCCCGCCGGAGCTCGTTTGCTACCCCATGCCGCCAGCGAACTATCAATCATGCAGGCCGCGAAAATTGCTACGCAAACAAATTGCGCCAAGCGTGACTTTTGCGCCATCAGGTAAATTCTCCAAGCTTGTTCATATCAAAAAAGGCCCAAAAAAAGCCGCGACACCCAAATCTAATCCATATCCTACTAGAACTCGAGCCATTTGGGGTCTTGGGAATAAATTACCTGCATTGGCCGTCTAATCTATGGGTTGATACATGTTTCATTTAAGAAGACGTAATTGCCCTTCCCATAATTTAAAGAGACCGTTGGAAAAGTATGCTGAGTAAAAACTTCAATCCGCGTGGCCGTAACCGGAATACTGTCGTTTCCTGTCTGCTGGTAAATTGCTTCCTTGTTTTCCTCCTTAACGTGCAGGCACAGGCATCCGGTGACGGTGATGAGGTGCTGAGCCCGCTGTTCAGTACTAATGACACTCTGGAAATCACCTTGACATTGCCCCGGGAGGCCGTCGAGCGTGATGAGTTTTTCTTCCAGGGCACATACCCGGCAACGATTGAGTTCACTGACAACCTGGGGAAAGCAACCTCACTGGAAATAACCACTGAACGCAGAGGAATGGCACGCCAGGTGGTTTGCCGCTTTCCACCAATCAAGCTGCGTTTTGAAAAAAAGGCAGTGAAAGCCACCTTGTTCCACGGCCAAAAATCATTGAAGTTAGTGACTCACTGCGACACCAGTGCACGAGTCGATCAATATTCCATCCTCGAAATGCTCGCCTACCAGATATATGGCCTCATAACAGACTTCAGCTTTAGGGTCAGGCCTGTGTCTGTTACCTACACAGACAGCGAAACCGGGCGCGAAAATGGGCCAAGGTTCGCTTTCCTGATTGAGGACAATGACGATGTAGCCAAGCGTAACGGACAAATGAAACTTAAAGTCGGGACCATCACGCCAAAGCAGATGAACCCGCAAGAATCGAGTAACCTGTCGTTGTTCGAGTATATGATCGGCAACACCGACTGGACAACACTCAGTGGACCGGATCCTG
>WTAT01000392.1 GCA_013139415.1 Desulforhopalus sp. | reverse complement strand
TGCGAGCATTATTTTTTTGGAATTCCGATGAGTTTGGGCAAAAGGGCATTCTCGGACAGTCTCCTAGTTGGATGTATACTGCACTGTACAGGGTTTTTAATGCCTTAGAAATTATTATTTTATTTTTTTGTCAGGCAACGTATATCTTTCAAAGAGGTACGCAGAAGAGTACCCCCCTCAAGTGGGCACGAAGCTGAGTTCCCATAAGGGAACACTGAAAATTGCAGCGTTTCTTTGGGGGAGAGACAGGTCATCCTTTTATTCAAAGAATTGGGTGAATGTTTCCACTTCCTCCCTGGGAGTTCGGTAATTATTGACCGGTGCGTCTTTGTCCTCATAGCCAAGCGCCATGCCGCAGATGAGGATAGTTTCCCGGCTGTAACCAAGAGCATCTTTTATCAACGTTGGGTATTGGCCGAGGGCTGCTTGTGGGCAAGTGGCCAACTCTTCTTCAAGAGCCGCCAGCATCACCGACTGAATGAACATTCCATAGTCAAGGAAGGAACCTTTTTTCATTATTGAATCAAGAAAAAAGAAAAGAATGGCAGGTGCTTCGAAAGCCCGATAATTGGCAACCCATTGCTCGATTCGTCTCGCCCTGTCACGTCTTTCGATGTTGAGGGCGGAGTAGAGTTGGGCACCACAGGAGACACGTCGTTTTTTATACGGTTCTTTCCACTTAAGTGGGTAATACGTGTAGTCCATGGGGCTGATACCATCTCTCCGGAAGGCGGCCTCCATTGCCTGAGTTAGTTCGTCCTTTTTCTGGCCTGTGACAACTGCAACCTGCCAGGGTTGGGCATTTGTACCTGATGGTGCATGACGTGCAGCTTGCAAAATCCTGACGATTTTTTCCCTGTGGATCGGCTTATCCAAAAAGGCACGGACGGATTTTCGCTGGGTAAGTGCGTCAATAATATTCATGATTATTAATAGTGATGGTGTTGTAAAAACTCTTCATCCGAAGTCTACGCTTATCTGCTTTGTTGTTGCAAATTTTACTATCATTACGACGTACCCTGGTACGCCGAAATAATAGCGAAACTATGCCCCCCAAGAAGTGCTCTTGGAGTGCAACGAAGTAGATCGGATTGCTATATCCCTCAAGGGGGTACGAAAAAGAGTGCCCCTTGGGTACTTTTTGCGAGCTCATCAAGAGTTACTGTTTCAGCGTTTGGCCGACATCAAACACTTCGTTGCAGGATGGGCAGACAAACAGCCATTTAATCTCTTCTCCGTCACGTTTGAGCATTGAATGAAAGCCACCGTTATAGCTGCAAAGTGGACAGTTTTTAAATTCTTCTTCCAGGTTTATCGTGTGGATTTGGTCTGCCATAACATGTCCTTCTCGTGTCTTGGAATGATTCACCAGATAAAAGGATAATGCCTGTTTCCAAGAGATCAATAACAAAGGCTGCGGATTGAAAGATGTGGAAACCGGCCTGGCGATTATTTTGCAATAATCGGAAAAATTGTTTGTTTTCAGTTGCAAATGATTATCTATATCAAGAAGGGATTGGAACGAAGTAAGGATTTCAATCCTTGACAACCATCTGTTTTTTGCATTTAAACTGAAGGCTATCTTGAAAAATTGCTTTTTCTTCCAATCTCTACGTTATGGCTAAAATTTTATCCTCGGAGATAAGCGAGTCTAACGAGACTTCGATATCAATTATATGCCTGTGGTAAAATTTTAACCATGCCTTGATCTTGATCGAAAAATCTAATTTTTCAAAGTACCCTGAAGTCAAACATAAAAAAATTCGAAATAAAAGAGTTTTTTAGCACTCCAGATAAAAGTCGACAGGAGAGGAAGAATGGCTGAAGAAACGACCGTTTTAACCCCTGATGGAATTGAATCTCCCGGGGATGAGAAGGAAAAAAAATCCGGAAAATCACTGGTGGTGACCAAGGATCTGTTGCCGGATCACTTGATGGTTATTCCCCTGCATGATCGCCCGATGTTTCCAAAGATGATGGGGCCGATCATCGTTGACGATACAGTCCTGCAGCAGGCGGTTATGAAACATGTCAACAGGAATGCTCCGCTCTACTTTGGGCTTGTCCTGCAAAAACCCAAAGATGATGGGCTTGCCCATGCAGCAAAGAATGCTGATGATTTTTTTAAGATCGGTTCAGTTGCCCGGGTTATCCAGGTGTCACCCTTCAAGCCGGGGGAGCCCTTACAGGTGTTGGTTCAGGCTCTGGAAAGGTTTGATATAATTGCTTTGATGAAAAAGAACGCCATCTTTACCGCCGACGTGAAATACTGGTTTGAGAATATTCAGAAAAACACCGAAGAACTAAAAGCCTATTCGGTGGCGATAATTGATTGCATCAAAGAACTGGTCAATTTGAATCCATTGTTTAAAGAGGGATTGAGCCTGCTCATTGAGAGAATTAATCTAAGCGATCCAGGTTCTCTGGCTGATTTTGCCGCCTCCATGACCACCTCTTCCGGTACTGAAATTCAGAAAATTCTGGAAACCTACGATGTGCGCAAGCGGCTCGAGATGGTCTTGATACTTTTGAAAAACGAGGTGGAGATTTCCAAACTCAAAGCAAAAATATCTAAACGGATCGAAGAACAACTTTCCAAGCAACAACGGGAATTCTTCCTGAAACAGCAATTACAGGAAATTAAGAAAGAGCTGGGACTCGCCAAAGATGATACCCAGACAGAGATAGAAAAATATCAAAAACGGCTCAAGGGCCTCGTACTCTCCGATGAAGCGCGTGACAAGATAAAAGAGGAGATGGAAAAACTTAAACTTCTTGGCACCTCTTCCCCCGAATTCAACGTATCCCGGACCTACCTAGATTGGCTGACCATTCTCCCCTGGGGAGTTTATTCAAAAGACAGTTACAATCAGAAGAAGGCGGGCAAGATTCTTGACAGGGATCATTACGGTCTTGAAGATGTGAAGGATCGGATTCTGGAGCTGATATCTGTTGGGGTTATTAAAGGTGACCTCTCAGGAACAATACTGATCTTACAGGGCCCGCCGGGGGTTGGCAAAACATCGATAGGAAGGTCTGTAGCGGAAAGTCTTGGGCGTGAGTTTTATAGATTTTCCCTAGGTGGTATGCGCGATGAGGCTGAAATAAAAGGGCATCGGCGTACCTATATTGGTGCAATGCCTGGAAAATTCATCCAGGCCATCAAAACCTGTAAGACCGCTAATCCAGTTATCATGCTCGATGAAATCGATAAAATTGGTGCGAGCTATCACGGTGACCCCGCTTCGGCCCTTCTTGAGGTACTTGATCCGGAGCAGAACCGAGATTTTCTTGATCATTATCTGGATGTTCGTTTTGATCTGTCAAAGATCTTCTTTATGTGTACGGCCAACCAGCTTGACACCATCCCTGCTGCGCTCATGGACAGGATGGAAGTAATTGAGCTACCGGGATATATCCTGGAGGAAAAAGTCGAAATTGCCAGGAGACATTTAATCCCGAAGCAGCTCAAAGCGCATGGCTTGACTTCAAAACAAATCACCCTTTCAAAAGCGGTGGTTTCGGCAATAATCGATGGCTATGCCCGTGAGGCGGGTGTGCGTGGACTGGAAAACAGCATCAAGAAGATTCTCAGGAAGACGGTGAACAGGATCATTGAAAATCCAGATCAGAACATACGCATCCACAAGGACGAACTGAAGGAGCTGCTTGGCAAACGTTACTTTACTGAAGAACAGGCTTTCAAGAAGCCAAGGATAGGGGTTATTACCGGACTTGCCTATACCAGTATGGGTGGGACAACCCTGCATATTGAATCTGTGCCTATTCCCACTGGGCAACCTGGCTTTAAACAGACCGGCCAGCTTGGACAGGTGATGGTTGAATCATCCGAAATTGCCTATAATTATATCCGTTCTTTGATGCGGGATAATGATGAGGCGACGGATTTTTTCAAAACGAACCTGGTGCATCTGCATGTGCCGGCCGGTGCAACGCCAAAAGATGGACCGTCAGCCGGAATTACCATGGCCTGTTCGATATATTCGATAGTCATGAATCAGCCGATACGGCCGAACCTTGCCATGACCGGGGAATTAACACTTACCGGTCTGGTTATGCCAATTGGCGGGGTGAAGGAAAAAATGATCGCCTCAAAGCGGGCTAAGGTACAGGAGGTTATTCTGCCAAAGGATAACCAGGAAGATTTCGAGATGCTGCCGGATCATATTAAGGCAGGCATTACTCCTTACTTTGTGTCGAGTTTCAAAGAAGTAAAACGAATCTGCTTTAAGCAGGGGAGCTGAGGGGGGGGAGCAAAAAAGACCGATTAAAAAAAATGGAGCGGGAAACGAGATTCGAACTCGCGACGTCAACCTTGGCAAGGTTGCACTCTACCACTGAGTTATTCCCGCTCATTTTTCCTCAAAGGAAGTGTTTTTTATCAGAACGTTCCGCTGAAGTCAATGCTTTTTATCATCTTTTTTCTACAATCTGAAAGGTCATGCTCAAAGTGGTCTGCCGGAATCGCTATTCCATCGGTGATTTCTTCGGTTGACAGATTACCGTAGCCGATCACCAAAATTCTCCTCCAGTACGTCGACAACATTCTTTCTCTTTTCTCACATAATGTTTCCTTATTTTCCCGTTTACCGGGGTTAGTGCTTTACAGATTATTTTCGTTCATAAGAAACAAGAAAAATAATCTGCATAAGGCACTTATCCCCCTCAAGGGGGGACTAAACTGAGTATCCCTTTGTGGGGTGTTAGGCTATTCCGGCAGGAGATCGTAATAGTAGGTGAGGACATCGGTCCTGGTAACAATGCCTATTACTTTATTATTTTCGAGTACAGGAAGATAGCCGACATCTCTTTCAATCATTATCCCGGCGGCAATCGATGGGGAGGTGCCTGGATCAATGGTAATAATGTCTCTGGCCATGAAGGCCTTGACCGGGTGCTCCCAATGCTGTTCTTTTTTTACTCGTTTCAGGTCCCAGAGGACAATAATACCATGGATTTTATCATCTTCCATGACCATGACACCTCTGATCTTTTTCGTGGCCATTAAGGTCTGGACGTCTCGCATGGATGTTGAAGGTGTCACGGAGATGACGGGAAAGGACATAATGTCAGAGATACGTGCACTCTCCGTTTTGTTTGATGTAAGGCCGGCAACTATCAGTTCCTTGATCTGTTGAGGTGACATCTCGCTACATTTTACCGCCGCTGATCCCGCCCCGGCATGTCCTCCGCCTCCGAGAATGGCCATTGCCTGGCCGATATGAATGTTTTCAGAACCACTGCGGCCAATGATGGTATTTCGATTATCATTGGTAAAGATGACAAACAGGGCATCGACATTAACAATCTTCCTGTACATATTAACGATTGCCGCCAAGTTGGTTACTTTTTTGTCCAGCGTAATTGTGTTGAAGCCGATGGTGTTGCCGTTGATGGTGAATTTTTCCGTTTCCTTCATCATTTCAAAGAGAATCTCTTTTTGGTTCTCTTCATAGGGCGGGTTAAGGAAAAAAGCGGCAACATTGAGGTCTGCGCGGTTATCGAGTAGATAGGCTGCAGCCCGGGCGTCTTCGGCGGTGGTTGAAGGGTAGGAAAGGTGACCGGTATCCTCATACAGCCCAATCAGCATGACAGTGGAATCGAGAGGCTTGAGGGTCATCTGTCGTTTTTGCATCTCGCGAACAAAAAGCGTCACCGTTGAGCCAATCTGTTCCTTGCAGGACCAGGTTGGTTCTATGTCCCCGGTTCCTGTCATATGGTGATCCCAAAGATCAATCTCCAGATCTTGCTGGCCTGCAAGTTTTTCCATGCGGTCCAGCCTGTGCCACTGGTCTGTATCAACGACCACCAGTTTTTTTACATCGTTGTGGGGGATCTCATGGGGCAGGATGAGGTTAAATGCCGTCTTATGGGTTGAAAGAAACTGTCCGACATTCCTGTTGGTCATTTTGGGGACCACACCGACGCAGTCTGGATAGAGAAGAGTTGCGGCAATTACCGAGGCCAGTCCGTCGAAGTCAGTGTTTTTATGGGTCGTTGCTATAAGCATTGCACAGGGTAACGAAAGGTTGAAGAAGTTTGTAACTGCTACTATCTCAGCTGATAAACAGGGCGCGGGTATTTCTCAAGATAATAACCCATCATCTGATTGGCGAGAATTCTGAGCCTTTCCTGACGATTGGCAGGAGACGGGTGGGTGCTGAGAAATTGAGGCTGACCTCCGCCACTCTCCTTGGCCATTTTTTGCCAGAGGGTTACTGCTGAGTAGGGATCATAGCCAGCCCGTGCGGCAAGCTCAATACCCATCCGATCCGCTTCGGATTCTGCGGTTCTGCTGTTTGGCAAAGTTATGGCTGTTGCGGCGGCCAGTGCGCTGCCGGCCAGGATGGCTCCTTTATAATCACTATCTCCTGCAGCGATGGCCACGCCGCTCATACCGAGTTGAGTGGCCATTGCCATGGACATCTGCTCAGCGGTATGATTGGCAAGAGCATGGGATATTTCATGGCCCATGACCTGGGCTATTTCATCATCTGTGGCATTGAGCTTGTCGATCAGGCCAGTATAGATGGCCATCTTGCCTCCGGCCATGCACCAGGCATTGACCATCTCAGGATCATCAATGACCTTGATACTCCACTCCCAGTTCCGGGTGTGTGGATAGAGTCGAATGGCCTGGGCGATGATCCGGCCGGTGATGAGCCTGATCCGTTGGGAAGTTATCGGGTTAGAATCGACTTTTCCTTCTTTTTGCAGGGGGAGAAGGGTTTGAACATATGCCTCGCGGGAAGAGCTGATGGCCTCTTCGGGTGAGACGAGCATCAACTGGGAGCGTCCTGTGGGGCTGGTGGCGCAGGCCGAAAGGGCAAAGAGGACAAGGAGTATGAACAGTTTTTTCATTGCGAAACCTTGGTAGATAACAAGTTTGTGTAATTGATAATGTCAGGAAACGGCCCGGTCTGCTGGGGTAGACAATATAATATACCGGCGACAAGGCGAATAGCAAGCCAATATCATGCGATCGGCAAGGCTGGACTTGTCACAGATTGGTATCGGCGCTATGGTAGCGTTTACTGCTGAAAAACAAGGAAATTCCAAATGAGAAAAGGACATCTATGACCGGCAACCCAAACCTGGATAAACTACAGTATCTCTGGTTGCGGCAGTTGCAGCTTGAGTTTGAGGAAATCTGCATGACCTATGGCCTGCAACTAAGGCCACCGGTCTTTGAGATCACGGATGCAAAAAAAGAGCTTGGCGCCTGGTGCCCGGTCACCAGAACCCTGCGTCTCAGCCGCCACTTAATCGTTAATTATTCCTGGTCGGTTACCATGCAGGTGCTGAAACATGAAATGGCCCACCAGCTCTGCTCTGAACAGTTTCGAACTGCAGGTGCTCCCCACGGTGAAGCTTTCCAGCAGGCCTGTGACCTGCTGGGGGTGCTTCCGGAATATCGTCGTGCCGGGACCGTGGTGGCCGAGATGGTTGAACAGGCAACCGGCGGCTCAAAAATCTCCGACAGAGGACGGGAATGTATGGCCAGGGTGGAAAAACTTCTGGCGCTTTCCCAGTCGTCCAATGAGCACGAGGCAGCATTGGCCATGCAGAAGGCTAACGACCTGATTGAAAAATACCATATCCAGGAGCTCGGCAATGATCAGGAGAACCGCTATGGCTTTGGGATAATTGATCGAAAAAGGAAACGGATAGAGACCTATCAACGGCGTATCTGTACCATCCTGCATGATTTTTTCTTTGTCAGGGTAGTCCTGGCAAGCCTCTATGACCCGTTACGCAACGATACCTATAAAACCATTGAACTTCTGGGGACTAAAGAGAATGTGACCATTGCCGAATATTGCTACCATTTTCTGGAAAACCGGCTGGCCTCGCTCTGGTCTTTGAACAGGCACCGGTTTAAAGGGTTCGCCAGAACTGAAAAAAATAGCTATTATCTCGGAATGCTGCGCGGCTTTTACCAGAAACTGCAGGAACAGAAGGATGGAAAAGTGGATCTCTGCATAGAACCTCAGCTGGGTGCTTTGGTTGTGGCTGAGCAAAAAAGGCTTGAGATGTTTGTCGGAATGCGCTTTCCCCGACTTAGAAAGGCATCAAAAAGTGGGGTTAAGGTGTACAGTGGCACCTACGATGAAGGGGTGGAGACAGGGAAGACCATCACCTTTGCAGAAGGGCTCAGCGGTAAAACTAAAACGTTCGGTGGCTTGCTGCCGAGGTAAAACTTTGATATGCATTGAGGGAAAATGAAAGCTGTATTTAAGAGTCTGTTGATTTATGAGAATTTTCGTTCGATATCAAGGCATGTGAAAAAAATAAGCACAGCCATATGTGTGATATCGGAGTCTTCCTCCGGTCGCTTACCTGCGAGCATTATTTTTTGGGAATTCCGAAGAGTTTGGGCAGGTAAGCGTAGACTCCGAAAGGGCATTCTCGGACAAGCTCCTTATAGTAGCCCAGTTGCACTGTAATATCCATACCGCAGAGAGGGAGGATGAAATGGAAAAAACGATAGCTGCTTCACCCCGTATTCTCTCTTTTGGCTGGGGGAAAATGGAGGTTGAGATAATCGGCAGGGGCAAGGACTTCAAACTATGGCCCGGCGGCGGCAGGCCCTGGGACTGGTCGGAACATGGAACGGGCCACAGCAGGGGTATTCAGCAGGGCGATGTTCAGGAACTCATAATAAAAGGCTGCCGGGTGGTTATCCTGACCACCGGCAGGTTGAAGAGGCTCAAGGTGCCCCGGACTATCGTCGATAGCCTGAAGGCACAATCCATCGAAGTGGTTGTTGTCGATACGAAAAAAGCAATACAGCTTTATAACGACTACGCGGAAAAAGGGATGGCGGTTGGCGGCCTCTTTCATTCCACCTGTTAAAGCCTGCATGTCTTCCCTCTCCATTTGTTTCTTCTCTACCGATTCTGCATGAATGCAACTTCCGTTATACGTTTACCAACATTTTTGGCACTATTTATACCAGCCACATCCTCTTGATAGCCATCGGGGTGATTAGCCCAGGCAGTTCCGCCAAAATGGTCTCCGTCACCAACAATGATCATATCATGGATCATCATTGCAGCATGCACTGCCTGGATGGTGAGTTCCTGGCCACCGTTGCGAGAGCCACCGACAGTTATCACCCCACCCAGTTTATTTTTAAAAAGAAAACCATTTCGCCTGTAAAGGACGGACCTGTCTAGAAATGCCTTGGCCTGGCTTGTCATGGATCCCATGTAAACCGGGGTCGCTATAATTATTCCTGCAACCGTTGGGTCGGCAAATTTGGGGATCAGTTGCTGAAAATCATCCTGCTGGCTGCAAAGAACGCCTTTTTTACACTTATCACATGAAACGCATCCGTTGATCTTCAGGGGAGCAAGATCAATCAGTTCAACATCAAGAGGTTTCCCTATGATCTCAGCTGTATGCTTGGCCTCCTCAAGGCACTTCTTTAAAAGAAAATGTGTAGATTTATTTTTTCTTGGGCTTGCGGAAACACCTATTATTTTCATTACTGATACTCCTCCTTATTTTCCCGTTTACCGGGGTTAGTCAATTATGCAGATTGTTGCCTGAAATCAGTTATGCGATAGGAAGTGGTGCATTAAATAATAAAATTGTTTTCTTGTTCCCCGTAATCTCTTATAGTTTCTAACACCCCACAAGGGGGTATAAGTGCCTCGAAGGTCTCCCTATGTTCGCTATCTGGAGGTTACTTTAAATTCCTAATTTCAAAACACTCTCCAGATTTCTTGTTTTTTATACCCCTCAAGGGGGTATTGAACTGAATGAAAGGAAATCTGGAGTAAGGCACTAAAGAGGGGATCAATGTTCGCATAATAGATTATACAGTCAATGAAGGCCATTTTGAAGTTTCTGCCCCGACTCGCTGGCGGAACGCTTTTTAGTACCCCGTTGAAGGGTGAAAAACAAGAAAAGAACTTCTCGGACAGGCTCCTAGGCTTCTAAGGCATTTTCTCTTGTGCTTCATTGAGCAAGGTGTCACTCCCTTCCCGAGTATGTTCCTGCGATTTTCATTATCCGTGGAAGTTGCTACACTTTTTTTTAAAAATAAACTGTACCCTATGGTTCATAAATATCCAAAAGATCTGGTGTTTGAACTTCTTGCTCTCTGGCGGCTCGGTAGTCAAGCGGGAGAAAGTGGTGGTGCAGGTTATAAAAGGCTCCCCAATTTTGATGTACTGGAAGAGCTTGTTTCCACCTGTTATCAGGTCAGTCAGATGCAGGAGGAAGCACGTGGCCTTCGGTTTAGGATAATGCTTTGTGAACCGGAGGATATTGGCGGCGATTGGCGCAGTGAATCCCAAGGTTTGTTTACCTTGGTCTTCTCCAAACCGAGGCCATACAATGAATATGAACTGTTAAAGCTCGGCCCCTCCACAGATTATAATAATTCCCTCATCGGTATACGAAATACGGCTTCAGGGGGGCTACAGATCTGGGGATTGATACATTCGGGTTCTAAGTGGATGCATCTGATTCACGGTGGCAGTAAACAGGCAACTCCTTTGCCGGCTGGTCTTGGAATCAATATTGTGGGTTCCGGCCGTTTGATTGTCTGTCGTGGTCAGGACATTCTGGCTCAGTTAAGTGGTGGGAATATCACTTCCCCTGCGATGAATGTTTTTCAGTCACAGTGGGTTGCCGAAAGGTTTGGCAGAGTACGGGATGAGCTTGCCTTGTTGCATGAGCGAAACAGGAATCAGAAAAAAGCCGAATGGGCGCAGATAGATTCCTCCTTTGTCCCTGCCCTATATCTGCAGTTTTTTAAACATGTCATAAGTACGATGCGGCGGTCGGGTCACGGCGGAACGATTATCTCCTTTCCAGCCGGCATGGAGGAACTCGTTGCCCATGATAATTCCTACATTGATCTTAAATATCGCTTTGCTGAAGATGGTGGGCGCAATCAGCTGAGAAAGGTCGTCCTGCAAATTATGGAGGTCCTGGCGAAAAATTGTGGCAGGCTATATGGTCCTGACTACAATGCCGGATGGCAGGATTATGTGTCCCTGCATACCGAGGAGCTGGCGCAGCTGGATGAGCGGATTTTTAAGTTCGCCCGTTTTATCGCACGATTGACCGGGGTGGATGGTGCTGTAGTAACCACCGAGGGGCTTGAATTAATAGGTTTTGGTGGCATTATTCAGGGAACGATGGAGATGGGAGGGAGTGTTGCTCTTGCACTCGACCCCGAGGCTGTCCGGCGACAGGTTGAACTGATTGAAAGCGTCGGTACACGGCACCGATCGCTTTATTATCTTTGCTATAAACTACAGGATGTACTGGGTATTATTGTCTCCCAGGATGCCAAAGCCCGCGTTGTTACCTGGTCGAGAGATATGGTGACGTGCTGGGATGTCATACCCATCGACTTTACCTGATGTCTGTTACTTCATAGCTGGTTTCCAGACACAATTACTGCGATATATGAATTACTGCGAAATATGAATTACTGCGAAATATGTCTACATACGGTGAATTCGCTGATCGTACCTTTGCAAATAGATGTCCGAGAGGGTGAGAAAGGCGGTTATGATCAGTGGGCCATAGATGATTCCCAGAATTCCGTACACACTTAAGCCACCGATAATCGATAGAAAAACCAGAAGCGTGTGCATTTTCACCTGGGTGCCGACCATCTTGGGCTTGACGATATACTCGATGCTGAAGGAGAGAATGATATAGAAAATAAAGAGGAAGATGCCTTCGTTCATCCGGCCGCTGATCATTAGAAATAAAGCGGTTGGAATCATAACCAGGCCGATTCCGAAGATAGGTAGAAACGCCAGAATTGCCATGATAGAGCCCCAGAGCAGAGGGGAATTTAGTTCTAAAATCGAAAAGATTACTCCTCCCAATATACCCTGAATCAGCCCGCAGATGCCGTTTCCTTTCATGATCGCGTTGGCTATTTCATGAAATTTATTTATCAATAGATGGTTTTCGTCCTCGGGGAGGGGAGAGAGGCGGATCATGTAGTCAATGAGCTTTGGCTGGTCCATCAGCAGAAAAAAGATAACCAGTATCATGATAAAAAAGAGAAACAAAAACTGCAGGATATTTGCTGCCCACCCGCTGGCCTGGTTATAGAGGAGCAGCCCGCCGTTTTTTACAAGATAAGAAAAAGTATCCGTTACCTGGGATGGGTTGAACTCAAATCCCACCTCCTGCAACTGTTCCTGGATTTGCAGAATGATTGGACTTTCTTGTAGAAAAACCTGGAGTTTTAAACCAACACGGCTGTCTCTTCCCCAGGTGTAGAGGCTGAGTGCTTCGTCAGTAAGGGCAAAGATAAAAAATACCAGAGGGATTATAACAATAGCAATAATGAGCAGACAGGTGAGAGCAGAGGCTACCCATTTCGGGAGTTTTTTACTGGTATAAATGTAAATCGGCCGAAAAAGATTGGTCAGCAGAAATGAGAGCACTAAAACAGACCAGAATGGCCAGAGTATGCGGCCAAAGAAAAAAATAGCAATGATGAATACCAATAGAAAATATTTGATACTCAACGGGGTTGGTGGTTGGTTGTTGAACTGAAGTGCTGAATGACTGTCACTCATAGGTGTTATTTTCTGGCGATTCAGGATTAGTGGGGAATTAGAAATTGAGTTGCAATTAAACCTGCAGCTGAGGTATTCTGCTCTGTTACATCAGGAATGCACGACAGCACTTTTGCCTCTCAGGTTGTAGGGAAAAAGTATATATCCTTCATCGGATTAAGCAAAGAAAAATAAGTGGTACTGAGGAGATTGGTCGAATGTGGGAAGATCTTGAAGTTGCACTGGAAAAAGTGAATACGGATAATTTGAAGCAAAAGCCAGCCGCTGATAACCTGGGCTTTGGTGTTCATTTTACGGACCACATGTTCCTGATGAAATGGGACAAAGAAAATGGCTGGCATGATGGCAAAATTTGTCCATACCATGATTTCACATTGGACCCTGCTTCAATGGTTTTCCACTATGGACAGGCAATCTTTGAAGGTCTCAAGGCATATCGTGGTAAAGATAACCAGCTGTTTTTGTTTCGGCCCAAAGACAATTTTGAACGCATGAACATTTCTGCCTTGCGGTTGTGCATGCCGCGTTTTTCCGCAGAGAAAATGGTGAAAATCCTCAAGGCTCTCATTTATCTGGAGAAAGATTGGGTGCCAAAAACGGAAGGCGGGACACTCTATATTCGTCCGACCATGATTGGGGTTGAACCCACCCTTGGAGTAAAACCTTCCAGCGTCTACTATTTTTATATTATTTTATGCCCTGTCGGTGCCTACTACGCAGAAGGATGCAATCCCACAAAGATTTATGTCAGTGACGAGTATGTCCGGGCAGTTAAGGGAGGCGTCGGCAATGTGAAAACTGCCGGCAACTATGCGGCCTCTCTCTATATGTCAGAGATTGCAAAAAAGGCCGGCTGTACTCAGGTCTTGTGGTTGGATGCCTGTGAGCATAAATATATAGAAGAGGTTGGGACCAGTAATATCTTTTTTAAAATTGACGATCAGCTGATAACCCCACCATTGGAGGGGTCAATTCTTGAAGGGCTTACCAGGGACTCGGTACTCAAACTCGCCTCCAGCTGGGGGGTGGATGTTGTTGAGAGACCAATCTCCATTGATGAAATTCTTGAAGCAAATGAAAGTGGACGGCTTCAGGAAGCGTTCGGGACCGGAACAGCTGCAGTCATTTCTCCCGTAGGTGAGCTCTTTTATAAGGATAACAGCTATGTGATTAACAATAGTCAGACAGGTGAATTGTCGAACAGATTATTTAACGAACTGCAGGCTGTTCAAAAAGGTCATCAGGAAGATCCATTTAATTGGGTCGTCCGTGTGGCTTAGTCAGAAAATATCAAATATTCGGCGGTCTTATGTCGTTGTATTGAGGCTGCCGAACCCCTCCTCTTTTTTTTGAACGTCGCCCTTGATTTTTGAAAATCAACCCCTATATTCTTGCGCAGTTTGATATACCTGCCTGAAAAACGGGCAGAATATAAAGTTGGGATTCCTGAAAACATATATAGATGGGCCCTTTTTTTTCGAAACAATTAATTAGTACCGTTAGGAGGAAGTAATGAAAATTCGTCCATTGAATGATCGTCTTTTGGTAAAGAGACTTGCTGAAGAAGAGAAAACTGCAGGTGGTATCATTATCCCGGACAGTGCCAAGGAAAAGCCGGCAGAGGGAGAAGTTATGGCTGTAGGACCCGGCAAGACAAATGATAAAGGTGACAGAATTACCCTGCAGGTAGCCGCCGGAGACAGAGTGCTGTTTTCCAAGTATGGTGGTACTGATGTGAAGCTTGATGGAGAAGATTATCTTATCATGCGTGAAGACGATATCCTTGGGGTCTTAGAGAGTTAAGTCGACTTCGTACCTTAGAAAGCCTTTTTTAGAAGGACTTTTATGAAGGTACTTATGTATCCCTCAAGGGCTGCTGAAAAGAGTAGCGCTTGTCGGGTTTAGGATTTTGGAAATATTTATTGTAAATGTAAAAAAAATCTCGTTGAAAAAGGGAGAATAAAATAATGGCTGGAAAAGAAATAAAATATGGAGTGAAGGCACGCGAGTCCATTCTTGCTGGTGTGAACGATCTTGCAGACGCAGTAAAGGTAACTCTTGGCCCCAAGGGTCGTAATGTTCTTATCGAAAAATCTTTCGGTGCTCCCACTATCACAAAGGATGGTGTGACCGTTGCTAAAGAGATCGAGGTAGCGGATAGGTTTGAGAACATGGGTGCCCAGATGGTCAAGGAAGTTGCTTCTAAAACTTCTGATGTTGCTGGTGATGGTACCACAACCGCTACCATTCTTGCTCAGGCGATATATCGTGAAGGTGTCAAGCTTGTAGCTGCAGGCGGCAATCCGATGGAACTCAAGCGCGGTATCGATAAAAGTGTTGAGGTTGTTGTTGCTGAACTCGCTAAAATCGCCACCCCAACTAAAGAACAAAAAGAGATTGCTCAGGTTGGTACAATTTCTGCCAACAGCGACGAGACCATCGGTAATATCATTGCCGAGGCCATGGATAAGGTTGGAAAAGAGGGTGTTATCACCGTTGAAGAAGCAAAATCAATGGACACCAGTCTTGATGTCGTTGAAGGTATGCAGTTTGATCGTGGTTACCTCTCCCCCTACTTTGTAACCGATCCGGATCGTATGGAAGTGAGTATGGAAGATCCATACATTCTTCTTGTAGAAAAGAAAGTGTCCAACATGAAGGATCTCCTGCCGGTACTTGAGTCAGTTGCCAAAATGGGCAAAGGTCTGTTCATCGTTGCAGAAGACGTTGATGGTGAAGCTCTTGCTACCCTGGTCGTGAATAAGCTCCGCGGAACATTGAATGTTGCTGCTGTGAAGGCTCCTGGTTTTGGTGATCGTCGTAAGGCAATGTTGGAAGACATCGCTGTTCTTACAGGTGGTCAGGTTATTACTGAAGACCTCGGGATTAAGCTTGAGAACGTTACAGTCAATGATCTCGGTACCTGTAAACGCATCGTAATTGACAAGGATAATACTACCATTGTCGACGGTGCTGGTGAAAAAGAGCAGCTTGCTGCTCGCGTGAAGCAGATCCGTACCCAGGCCGAAGATACTACCTCCGACTATGATCGTGAGAAGCTCCAGGAGCGTCTTGCTAAATTGATTGGTGGTGTTGCGGTTATCAATGTCGGTGCAGCCACTGAGATTGAAATGAAAGAAAAGAAGGCTCGTGTTGAGGATGCACTGAACGCAACCCGTGCTGCAGTTGAGGAAGGTGTCGTTCCTGGTGGTGGTGTTGCTTATATTCGTTGCCTTGCTGCACTTGAAGCAATTGAATTACCGAGCGAGCAGATAGCTGGTAAGAACATTCTTCGCCGTGCACTCGAAGAACCGATTCGTCAGATCGCCAACAATGCCGGTTGTGAGGGATCTGTAGTCGTTGAGCATGTTAAGACTCTGGAAGGCGCAACCGGTTTCAACGCTGCTACTGAAATATATGAGGACCTGATCGCTGCTGGTGTTATTGACCCTGCAAAAGTTACCAGAACCGCTTTGCAGAATGCTGCATCCGTTTCCGGTATGTTGCTGACCACCGAGTGTGTCATTGCTGATGTTCCTGAAGAAGCCGGCGCAGGCGCTGCTGGCGGCGGAATGCCTCCAGGCATGGGCGGCATGGGCGGCATGGGCGGCATGATGTAAAAAGTCTTTCAATCACTACCCGATTGAAAGAGA
>WTAT01000173.1 GCA_013139415.1 Desulforhopalus sp. | reverse complement strand
AACAGAGTAGTGTTTTTGGATCAACGTAAAAGATAAGGGGTGCCTAAGAAAAACATAGCGTATACAGATATGACTGACCTTCATGTTGAGCATTGCCGCTCTATTTTAGACGATAGAGTGCTATAAGATATATCTAGACAAAAAACTCTTTTTTAAAATAATACCAGGGTGTTATGGGATGATGAGGTGGGGTGTGATTTGATTAGGAGCCAAAGCATTAAAGTTAAATTCTGCTCCAACTTGCTGAGAAGGAATTGCTAATGAAAAAATTACAAAACAAGTGAATGGAACTTCATTTTCTGATAGAAAAAATTACATATTTACAATCTTTCCAAGACAACTTCGAGAAGTTCAGAGAGGGTCTTCACTTGTTCATTGGTTAGATCACGTGAAATTTCGCTCGTACACTCTTGATGAAATCCATGGTGTTCCTCGTACATCGACTTACCTTCGTCAGTTAGTAATTTCACGGCAGTATCGTGCAGGGGGTAAGGCATTACTCAGGCGTTTTTTCAGTCATGGCCACATCATTGATTGTCTATGTGTCTGTTCCGATGACCTGGACGTTTCCAGCCTCTGCGCGCAGCTCCTCATAGAGTTTGTGCGGGTTGAGTTCATACCGCTTGGAGAAATGAAAGGGAATAAGGAACCGAACCCCGGCAGAAAAGGCAATCTGGGCGGTTGCCGAAGTTGTAAGATGCTGGGTCGCTGCCGCCTTGTCCCTGTCCTCTTTGGCAAAGGCTGCCTCACAAAAAAGGGTGTGTGCCCCCTGGGCGAGATTGATCACTTTTCTGCGGTTCTCTGCGGTATCCGCCATGTCGGCAACATAGACAAGTTTTTTACCGGGGCGGATAATGGTCAGCTTCTCTGCCAGTTCTCCAGCTGACATTTCAGAGCCGTCGGGCAGGATTATCACAGACTCCTGCCTCTTTGTGACAATATAGTGCTTTAAGTAAGCTAGCCAGGGGCCGGGTGGAAGGCAGAGCTGGCTGAGTCTGTCTCTTCTGATACTAATCTCCTGCACAAATTCGAGTGCATAGGCCACAGAGGGGATGTCGTGGTCACAGATTTCAGCTCGTATATTGAGGCTGTCGTCCGCCAAGATTATGCCGTTTTGTATGTTTACTGTTTGAAGTGATACAGTTTCTTTGCCGGGCTGCAACCGCGCCCGTGTAAGCCATCGGCCTTCGATCTCCGCAACTTCAAATACCGGCCCGGAATCTCCTATCCTGTCCCAGGTGATCGCTTGTAGAAAATTCTCAATTCGTTGAATTGTACCCTCCGGCCCGAAGATTTTGCACGGGCCGAAAGGACCGATCCGGCTGCGCAGAAACCAGATGAAACCGCTGATATGGTCAAGGTGGGCATGGCTGAGAAACACCGCGTCAACCTGATGGGCCATTTTGGCCTGTAACCGTGCAGGATCACCGAGGTCAAAGAGAAAGCTCCGCTTCATGTTGCGTAGACGCACATGCAGGAGCGGATCTCCAAAGACACCGCCAACCAAGGTTGCCCAGGCAGGTCCCATATGGTTTGAGAGCGGAGGACTGCGGTGGTCATCCGCCCCGTGTGTTGGGTCCATTTCAACCGGGACCTGGGGATGCGGGGGAACTGGCGATTGATGAGTGATCGTTACCAGATGGCCCGCATCGTTTCGCCCTGCATCACGGATCAGCAGAGTGCTTGGCCGAGCCGGACTGCTTCGCACTACTTTTACGGTCAGGACATCATTTTCCAGAACAAGGACTTCGCCCATGGCAACCGGCTCTCCTGCCTTGTCCAACAGGGCGAGTTGTTTTCCTCGCCAGGCTTCGGAAATATCCCGAGGCGGCGGGGTGCCGATAATATTCAGCTCTTGAAGATCGCACAATTCTTCGCTTGCCTGAGTTAGAAAGTCATCCCACAGTCGGGTTCTCTGCCTCACCTTCTCTGTCTTTGTCGGTTCTCTTGCTGCAGATGTGGCTGCAACAGTGAAGAACAGCGAGGAGAGCGCAGCAAGCTCATCCATGAGAAGAACATCCGGAGCCTTGCAAAGGACAAGGATCGCATCAATCTCAAGAGACTCTGCTAGGGCAGTCAGCAGTTCTGCTCCCCCTACTCCTCTTACCACTCCTGGCGGGTCAATCAGAAAAGTTGGCTCATCGTAGCGCTTTTTTGCGGTGACCATCAACTTCCGGGCCGCCAGGATCAGCGGCAACCGAAAGCGGGCACTGTTAAGGGTGCAGACCGGGAGCATATATTCCCCCAATACTTCCTTATGCTTGGAAATGCCAATGCAGATAGCCCCCGGAACGCCAAAAGGCGGTGATCCGGGGTCCAGCTCCAACAGCAGACAGGTGTCGCGCTGTATAGCGAAATGAGGCAGCAACTTCAGTGCGAGTGTGGATTTGCCGATACCCATTTCGCCCCAAAGCAATATTCGGCGGTATGGCTTGAGCAGGGCCAACATTGATGGAATGTCATCCAGCCCGATACGTGGTGTGAGTGCGGCTTGCATGGTTTTTGTTTTGCTACAGTTTTCAGCGAGATAATTATTGTGAAAGCTTAACTGACAACATTGACGGCAATGGAATATTTTTTAATTAAATATACATAGGCCGATTAATGCCATACTTCCGAGACTATAATGTTACTGTCTATAATGTTACTGTCTCCCCAAATTATATCACAGAATATCCTTCTCATATGCATGATTAATGGGGCTGGCTAACTGCATCACTATATTTATATTTTAATATTTAAGCTTCTTAGTTCCTGGTAATGACTACACTACGGAAATCTAAAAACCCTTAAGGTTGTTTGCTGTAAAAAAAAACGACTAATTGCAATCATATGGACGACAGATCTTTTCGGATAATCCTAAAGTTTTTTGAGCTATCATGGCCTGGGTATCGGCGGGTCAGGAAGGGCGTGAAAAAGCGGCTTGTGCGGCACATGAGGGAATGTGGCTCCCGGAGCGTTTCGGAATACCTGGGGCTTCTGGTGGAGAACCCTGCGGAGATGAAAACGGCGCAGAGACTGCTGACGGTCTCCATTAGCCGATTTTCCCGGGACCCCGAGATGTGGGAAGCCCTGGAGGCGTGTCTGGCGTCCTCGTGGGCTGGAGCCGAAAAAGGGGCGTCTATCCGACCATTTCGGGTCTGGTCGGCTGGGTGTTCTTGCGGCGAAGAGATTTATAGCCTGAAAATCCTCTGGATGCGTTTGGAACGGCGGTTGCCGAACCTGCCGCCACTGGTGGTGTGGGCCGGAGATACCAACCCTAAAGTACTCGTAAAGGCAGAGGAGGGCGTTTACCCGAGAAGCAGCGTCCGAAACCTTTCTGCCGAAACCCTTGAGGAGGCTTTCACCGCAACATCGAAAAAGTATACCGTCCGGACATTTCTGAAAAAAGGTATTCGCTGGCTGCGGCACGATTTTATATCAGACCCGCCGCTGGCATCGGATGTCGACTTGATCTTTCTACGGAACAACCTGCTCACCTATTACCTGCCGCCTGTGATGCTGCCAGCTTTTTCCAGAATTCTTGCGGCTCTCAGAACCGGCGGGCTTCTCGTCATCGGCTTGACTGAAGCTTTACCTCTAGCGGGATTACCACTTGAACCTCGGCCGGAGCACCCCTGTATATTCGAGAAAACCACCGATTCCGAACAGGCCGATGCAATTCTATGCGGAGATGTCTCTTCTGCCTGACCGCCCATTGTGGAATTTTGTGATTGTCCTAACTTCTCTTTGAGAATACTTGCCAGAATAAAATAAGGTGTTTCCGAAAATCCCAAAAGGAGTCTTTGGCGTAACGCCCCATCTTGGTCTCCTCTTCTGGACCAATATGGTCTGGAAACATCAATAATCTAGAGTGCTCCATTTGCAGTTGGTTTTCTGGAAATAATTTTGAATTTGCAAAAGTGCCAGAATGCTCCTTTTCTGGCAAGTTTTTTGGCCTTATTACTTATAAACTTATCAGGCTATATACGTAATAGATCCTGTTTTTTCTTTTGAGAAAACAGGATGTTGATGACCTTACTGTAGCATATTTTGGGTCTTTATTTTATTACGTATATTCAGGAAGAAGCTAACCTTTCGAAATTATTCCTTGGCTCAGACTTGCCAGTGGACATCTCTTACGCTTAGAAAGTTTGGGTGCTGTCCAAGATAATCTGGAGCCAACAATGATTTTCAGACTTCGGAGCATCGGCTTTGACTCCTTTTGTTAGACTATGTTATAATACCAGTAGATTGCAATCTTCATTGTAATTGATATAGACAAAGCCAAACCTGCCGCAAGGTAGGGACGGAAAGCAACGGGTCTCAAGAGATAGCCGAGCTGCCTTTAAAAAGGTGGTTTGTTGGCTTTTTGTTTTTTCTGACAGGGCTGTTCATTTACCAACATAACAATGCACCGGGTGACACAAACCGATAATTTTCGCGGTTAGGTCTCCAAGCAGATTGGATTTATGGATTGGAGACAAACGTAACTCGCTCATGTAGAAAGGAGGAATTTATGAACACATCAACTCGAGAATCCTATCCAAAAAACTATCTTTATTCAATGTTTCGCGCGTCGCTGTTCGTTGTGTTGGCATCACTGGCCTTACTTGGATGTGAACAAGGGGGTTACGGCGAGCTAGAAACTAAGATCGCCCAATTGGAGAACCAAGCCAACGAACAGGAGAAGAAGATAAAGATCTTGGCGGCCGCAGTAACACGAAGCCGTGCGTCAGTTTTCGACCCACCGTTAAAACAATTTTTCGATGCCCCGGAGTTCTGGGAGGTTGTGTATGAAGATAAAGGTGCCTGCCATAACGAATGCTACCAGCAATTTCAGCACCAACTCGATGCATGCGATGGTGACCAAGGGTGTGAAACTGAGGCTGCAGTGGAGACAGCAGCATGCCACCAAAAATGCGACTCACCATTCTGACATCTGGGGGGATGGGGATCTAACGAAAACATACGACCGAACCCTGCTCCGCAGGGTCGGTTGATGAACCACGTTAATATTGCCACACCCAAAATATGAAGATTTTTAATTAACCTTAGGTTTAACTTTCTCCTGAGAGTCTCTGGTTCTCAGGAGACTTAACGCCTAGCACATTTTGCCTTGCTGCCCGTCTAAGATAATTCCAAAATTTCTTTGAATCTCTTTTATTGATTAATCCGGTGGGCATTTAGGTTGGCAATCACCGCATCTCCTCCTTCCGCAATCCCGAGATTACAAAACATCATAATCTGCAACATGCTCTTTATTTTGTCTGGATACTTTATTTCACCAGCAACACCGGGTTGGCAATTTCATCGACCAACGAACACAAATGTTCCTCCGAGACGCGTTTTTTATTGCAAGGGAGAACGACCGGTCCTGCGTTTTCGTTTC
>WTAT01000095.1 GCA_013139415.1 Desulforhopalus sp. | reverse complement strand
TATCATGACTGACCCCGGTATGGCTGACGTAACCTACATAGAGCCTCTTACGCTTGAATCCATGACAAAGATTATAGAGAAAGAGAGGCCTGATGCCCTTCTTCCGAACCTTGGTGGTCAAACCGGACTTAATCTTTCCTCGGAGCTTGCCCGCGCGGGCGTACTTGAAAAGTACGGGGTTAAGGTCATCGGCGTTCAGATTGATGCTATTAAACGCGGTGAAGACCGACAGGCTTTTAAGGATACCATGAATAAACTCGGCATTGAAATGCCACGTAGCTCAATTGCCAATAGCATGGAAGAAGCCGAAAAGGTCGTTGCAGACATCGGGCTGCCCTGTGTAATCCGCCCTGCCTACACCATGGGCGGCACCGGTGGGGGTCTTGTGTACAATATGGAGGAGTTCCGCACCATCGTCGCACGCGGCCTGCAGGCAAGCCTGGTGGGTCAGATCCTGGTTGAAGAATCAGTGCTTGGTTGGGAGGAGCTTGAGCTTGAAGTAGTACGTGATGCAAAGAACCAGATGATTACCGTATGCTTTATCGAAAATGTTGATGCCATGGGGGTACACACCGGTGACAGCTATTGCACAGCGCCCATGCTCACAATAGACAAGACGCGACAGGAACGCCTGCAAAAATATTCATACGACGTCGTCGAGTCCATTGGCGTAATAGGTGGTACCAACACCCAGTTTGCCCATGATCCCGAAACAGGACGTGTGGTTATAATAGAAATCAACCCTCGCACCTCTCGCTCGTCGGCACTGGCATCTAAGGCTACGGGTTTCCCCATAGCCTATGTCTCTTCGCTACTGGCCGGCGGGCTGACCCTGGATGAAATTCCGTACTGGCGGGATGGGACACTCGAGAAATACACTCCATCAGGAGACTACGTGGTTGTGAAATTTTCCCGCTGGGCCTTTGAGAAATTTGAGAGTCTTGAAGACAAGCTCGGCACACAAATGAAAGCTGTGGGCGAGGTCATGAGTCTCGGCAAAACCTACAAGGAATCTTTCCAGAAGTCGATCCGCTCCAGGGAAGATGGCCGTTATGGCCTCGGTTTCGCCAAGGATTACAACGATAAACCGCTGGAAGATTTGATGGCAATGCTGAGTGAGCCGTCAAGCGAACGCCAGTTTATCATGTATGAAGCCCTTCGCAAGGGAGCTGATGTTAAAGCTCTTTTCGAGAAAACATACATAAAAACATGGTTCATTGAGCAGATGAAAGAGCTTGTTGAACTGGAAGAGAAAATCCTTCAATACAAAGACGGGGAACTTCCCGATGAATTGCTTGTTCAGGCTAAGAAGGACGGGTTTGCTGACCGCTACCTGTCACAGATTCTCTCGGTTCCCGAGAGAGATATCCGTGAGCGGCGCAAAAAACTTGGTGTGGTTGAGGGCTGGCATCCGGTTCCGGTCAGTGGAGTTGAGAACGCTGCTTACTACTATTCAACCTACAATGCCCCTGATGCAACGGATGTTTCGCCGAACCGCAAGGTAATGATACTCGGAGGCGGGCCAAACAGAATCGGCCAGGGGATTGAGTTTGACTACTGCTGCGTTCATGCAGCACTCGCTTTGCGTGACGAGGGAGTGGAATCCATAATGGTTAATTGTAACCCAGAGACCGTTTCCACAGACTATGATACCTCTAATAAATTATATTTTGAGCCCTTGACTGTGGAAGATGTTCTGAGCATATATGAAAAAGAGAAACCGGAAGGCATCATATGTCAGTTCGGTGGGCAGACTCCTTTAAACATCGCATCTGAACTGGAGGAGGCCGGTGTAAAGATTATCGGCACCTCAGTTGACGCCATCGAGCTGGCCGAGGACCGCGACCGCTTTCGTCAGAAAATGCGTAAACTCGGGATACCACAGCCCGAGAGCGGCATGGCCAGTACGCTTGAAGAAGCAATTGTAATCGCCGACAAGATTGGTTACCCACTGATGGTGCGGCCATCCTTTGTGCTGGGTGGACGTGCAATGGAGGTTGTGCACGATGAAACCATGTTAAAAAGATACGTAAAAGCAGCAGTCGATGTTTCACCTGAGCGACCAATACTGATAGACAAGTTCCTTGAAAATGCCATTGAGGCCGAGGCCGATGCTATTGCTGACGGAACTGATGCATTTGTTCCAGCGGTTATGGAGCATATTGAAGAAGCCGGAATACATTCGGGTGACTCTGCCTGTGTTATTCCTCCAATAACTATCCCTGCCAAACATATTGAAACTATTATCGAGTATACCCGCAAAATAGCGATAGAGATGAATGTTGTTGGTCTTATGAACATACAATATGCAATATGCAACGATATGGTTTATATTCTGGAGGCCAATCCCCGCGCCAGCCGGACAGTACCGCTTGTGAGCAAAGTGTGCGGCATATCCATGGCACGTATAGCTACTCAGCTTATGCTGGGAAAGAAGCTTGCGGATTTGAATATAAAAAGCAGTCCGATACCACATTACGGTGTGAAAGAAGCTGTTTTCCCGTTTTATTTTTATCCTGAGGTCGATCCTGTTTTGGGGCCCGAGATGAGATCGACTGGAGAGGTGCTGGGAATGGGAGAATCCTTCGGGATGGCATTCTACAAGGCGCAGGACGCTGCCCAGGGTTGTCTGCCGCTTGAAGGAGCTGTGCTTATCACTGTTGCGGACAAGGACAAACCGGCAGTGATCGATGTTGCACGGCGTTTCGCTGATCTCGGTTTCAAAATTATGTCTACCAGTGGCACATGTAAATTTCTCGCTGAAAATGGCATCCAATCTGAACTTGTAAGTAAGATGCATGAAAAACGCCCACATATCGCCGACATTATCAAGAACGGCGATATCCAGATGGTAATCAACACCCCTCGCGGCAAGACAAGCAAGGAGAATGATGCATACATACGCAAGGCAGCGATCATACACAAGGTTCCCTATGTTACCACCATAGCAGCCGCCCTGGCTGCTGTCAGGGGCAT
>WTAT01000451.1 GCA_013139415.1 Desulforhopalus sp. | reverse complement strand
CAGCCGGTTCAACGGTAACCAACTGGGAACCTGCAGATGTTGTTAAAACCTGGCAATTTTATGCCTTGGTTGTCATGTTTATCCTCACCACCCAGTCTGGTCTATTGATTATTGGTAATGCAAAAGGCCTGATGGTTGCCGCAGCGAAAAACATGCCGTTTTTTGCAGCCAATGCCTGGATTCTTGTTTCTTTCGGTGGATTGGTCAATACCTATGGGCGTGTCGGTACCGGGTTCTACTCTGATAAAATCGGTCGACTCAATGCCTATTGCTTAAACTGTGGCGTCTCTGCAATCTGCCTATTTTCTTTACCGTATATCATTGGTACTCAAAGTGTTGGCCTGCTGTTCCTGGCGGTTGGTATTGCCTATTGGCAGTATGGTGGTGGTCTTGCACTTATGCCTTCTTTTGCCGCGGATTTCTTCGGCCCCAAAAATCTTGGTATGAACTATGGCCTCATCTTTATTGGTTGGGGTCTTGGTGTTTTCGTAACCAGGCTTGCTGGTACAATTCAGGATATTACCGGTAGCTTAAATTATGCATTCTATCTCTCAGGAGCACTCCTGGTGGCAGGAGTTCTCCTCGCCCAGATGACTAAGCGCCCACAACACGTAGATGAAGTCGGTGCTGAAAAAGTAGCTGTATAAACAATTTTTTTCCTAAGTTTGGTCAGACTGGGTTCAAAGTAGCTCTAGCCCCCAGTCTGTAAATCTTACAAAGACATTTCAAGGAGTGTTTTTCATGAGTGAAGAAACTAAATCAGTTGAAACTTCGGAAGCGGAAATTGCTGTTCATTGGAAAGAAGAAGCGTTATATCATCCATCACCAACCTTTATTGGTCAAGCAAATCTCACTGACGAAAGTGTCTTTGATCGCTTTAGTTTGGATAATTTCCCTGATTGTTATACCGAGTTTGCTGAGTTGCTGACTTGGGATAAGTATTGGGACGAAGTACTTGATACCAGTGATGCTCCCTGCTGGAAATGGTTTAAAGGTGGAAAGCTGAATGCCAGTTATAACTGTATCGACAGGCATTTGAAGGACAACAAGAATAAAACCGCCATTCACTTTGTCCCTGAACTGGAAGAAGAACGTGTCGATCATATCACCTATCAGGAACTCTATGTCCGTGTCAACGAGTTCGCAGCTCTTTTAAGAGACACCGCCGGCTTGAAGAGAGGCGACAGTGTGACGATCCATATGCCAATGTCGGCTGAACTTCCCATAGCCATGCTGGCTTGTGCCAGGCTGGGAGTTATCCACTCAGTAGTTTTTGGTGGTTTTTCTGCCAGCGCCTGCGCCGACAGAGTGGTTGATTCAAACAGCCGGGTGCTTATTACCATGGATGCCTATTACCGTGGCGGCAAGCTGCTGAACCATAAGACGGTTGATGACGAGGCCTGTGAATTGGCGGCCAAAGAAGGGCAGAAGGTTGATCACCTCCTCATCTGGCAGCGTTATCCCGGAAAAATGTCTTCAGAGTCCGCGCTTGTTGAAGGACGCGACATTATTGTCAATGATGAACTGAAGAAATATTATGGCGCACGGGTTGAGCCCGAGCAAATGTTGTCCGAAGATCCCCTCTTTTTAATGTACACCAGTGGTACAACAGGAAAACCAAAAGGTGCTCAGCACAGTACCGGTGGTTATCTTTCCTATGTAACCGCGATGTCCAAGTACATCCAGGATATTCATCCCGAGGATGTATACTGGTGTATGGCAGATATTGGCTGGATTACCGGCCACTCCTTTATAGTATATGGACCATTGGCACTTTGCGCCTCCTCGGTAATCTTCGAAGGAGTGCCTACCTATCCGGATGCAGGAAGATCCTGGAGGATTGCCCAGGATCTTGATGTTAATATTTTCCATACGGCACCGACCGCGATCCGTGCTCTCAGAAAGATAGGACCGGATGAACCTGCCAAGTACAATTACAATTTCAAGCATATGACCACCGTTGGTGAGCCAATTGAGCCTGAAGTATGGAAATGGTACGAGAGGGAAGTTGGTAAAGGAAAGGCGGTCATCGTTGATACCTACTGGCAGACAGAAACCGGTGGTTTCCTCTGCTCCACAGTTCCTGGCATTGCTGCCATGAAGCCTGGTAGTGCTGGGCCTGGAGTTCCTGGTATTCATCCGATTGTTTTTGATGAAGATGGGCTTGAGATCCCTGCTGGTGCAGGAAAAGCCGGTAACATCTGTATCCAGAATCCATGGCCGGGCTGCTTCCAGACAATCTGGGGTGACAGGCAGCGATTTGTTGATACCTACTTCGGTATGTACAACAAAAAGCCGGACAGCAAGGATTGGAGAGACTGGCCGTATCTGACTGGTGATGCTGCAGTTGTGGATGCCGATGGTTATGTCCGTATTCTTGGGCGTATTGATGATGTTATTAACGTTTCTGGTCATCGTCTGGGAACAAAAGAAATTGAGTCGGTATGCTTGACTGTTAGCGAGGTCGCTGAAGCTGCAGTTGTTCCGGTTAATCACGAAATAAAAGGTAAGGAACCCGAAGTCTATGTGTCTTTGAAGCCGGGTATTGAGGCAACAGCGGAAATTAAGAAGAAAATTGACGATGCGATCACTTTCCAGATTGGTAAGATTGCCAAATGTAAAAACGTATGGATCGTGCCCGATATGCCAAAGACCCGCTCAGGTAAGATTATGAGAAGGGTACTCGGCGCGATCTCAAACAAGGGGGATGTTGGTAATGTTATGACGCTGGCCAACCCTGAAATTGTTGAAGAGATCCAAAAAATGGTAGATAATAACTAGTACTGTAATTAGCGTAGCATCTACAACCATCCACCTGTAGTTGCAAGATGGTGGGAGTCTTAATGGCTCCCACCATTTTTTTTGGTATTCTTGGGAGTTTTACGGTAAAGTGGAAAGATTATCTTACCCCGGTAAACGGGAAAATAAGCCAGGACTCAGTTCAGTACCCCCTTGAGGGGTATAAGTGCCTTGGTGGTCACTTTAAGTTTCCAATTTCAATACACTCTCCAGATTTCTTGTTTTTTATACCCCTCAAGGGGGTATTGAACTGAATGACAGGATAGCTGGAGTAAGGCACTAATTAACTGTCCGTAAAAAGGGGAATTATGTCATCGGATTTCTATCTACCTTACCTTGTTAACTATTCTCAGCCGGTAGTAGAAGATATTGTGATTTTTTGTATTGCAATGCTTACGGCAATAATGGTCAGTGCCGAAGGCCAGGCGTTCGCTGCCACCTTCCTCGGAGATTCCCGGGTGGGTGCCAAAGATCGTTTGCATTTTAATGTTTTTATGCATATGAGTCTACTCGGTACTTTGAGTTTCTTTATTGCCGGGTTTGGTTGGGCAAAAGAAATTGATATAGAGACAAAGAATTTTAAAAACCATCCCCGACTCTTTCTTGTGCTGAGTAGAATATCCGGTCCCTTGGCGAATCTCCTGATGGCCAACATTGCTGCAAGTCTTGCCTGGATTATTGGCAAGTACGATTTTGAAGACAAGGTCTTTTCCACAATAGTTGTTGTGAACATTACTATGGCCGTTTACGGCCTGATTATGGTGGCGCCGCTTCCTGGTTCTGCTTTTCTGTTTGCCCTTATGCCGAAGGGCATGTTTTTTGAGAAAATAAAGAAAGCGGTATGTCTGCTTGGACCCTATCTCATAATTGGTTCGTTTCTATTCTTCAGGCTGAGCGGATGGGAGGGGGTTAGTGCTTTTTTTAATCCAATTGTTTCTACCGTGACTGCTTTTATGCTGAATTTTTAGTGCCTTACTGCAGAAATCCTGTTACTCTTTTTAGTACCCCCTCGGAGCCTGTCGCTTACCTGAGGGGTATAAAAAACAAGAAATCCGCAGTCCGTTTTGAAATTAGAAACTTAAAATGAGCACCAAGGCACTTATCCCCTCCCTAGGGAGGACTGAAAGGGGAGTAGCCCTCAAGGGGGCACTGAACTGAGTACTGGCTTTTTTACCGTTTACCGGTGTTAGCGTTCTGCTCCCTCAAATTCTATGGGGGAGGCAGGTCCGGTCTTTTTGGTCCTGCCTGTATCTCAGGAAAGTCTCAGGAAAGTTCATTAAAACGACAGGTGAGAACCAGATCGCCGTCTTCATAGGCTGTCTTTACTTTATACGGTAAGGTTTTGAAAAGTTTGATCATCGCCTTGTTGGAAGGAAAAGTGTAGGCCACTAGCCCGCCAATGCCGTTTTCTCTGGCTACTGCTGCAAGTTTTTTAAGGAAAAAGGATCCAAGTCTTTTTCCCTGATATTCTTCGCTTACAGAAAATGCAACTTCGGCCAGATTTTCACTGTCCAGCTTCATGCATTCGGCGACGGCCACCACTCGGCCAAAACCAAACTCTCCGACCACGGCCACCAGAGTCAGGTCGTTAACATAATCAGTCTGGGAACGGCTTTCCATCTCTGTTCTGGCAAAGATTGTCTTCTGGCAGAAAAACCTTGTCAGTACATCTTCTTTGGGCAGGCTGTAGTAATGTTCCTGTATACGGCGTTCATCAACTGGCTTTGATGGCCGAATAGTGATTGTTTCACCATTTATTTTGAGGATCTCTTCCAGTTTGATTGGGTAAATAGCTTTGGCTGCTTCCCTAAAGTTTCTTTCAGCACCAATGAATCCACGTTCCTTGGCCGCTTCGAAAAGCTCCCCCCGGAACTGAGGGTGGGCAATGCTGATCATAGCAATGACACGCTCCTGAATGCTTTTTCCGAACAGGCTGACTGAACCGTATTCAGAAACAACATAATGGACATCACCTCGGGGAACGACAACTACATAATCATTGAGGTGCGGGACAATGTTTGATCGAGGTCCGTCTGCCGTCATGCAGGTGGAAAAAATCATGAGAATAGATTTGCCACCGGGGGATCGTCTGGCGCCCCGGACAAAGTCTGGAATGCCAGAAACACCGGCAAATCTTGTAGCGGCAGAGGCCTCGGCGGATACCTGCCCAGTGAGGTCCATCATCCGTGCCACATTCATTGAAACCATCCGGTTGTGTTGAGAGATTATGAAGGGGTCGTTGACATAATCCGAAGGACGAAAATCAATCGCTGGATTATCATTGAGGAATTCGTACAGGTTATGGCTACCGATTGCCATTGAGGCAACCATCTTTCCCTCGTTGATGCCCTTTTTCTTATTGTTGATATTTCCTGTGGCGTAGAGATGCATGATATCGTCTGTTAGAAATTGGGAATGGACACCAAGATCATTCTTATTTGAAAGAGCATTGACGGTCGCCTGGGAGGCTGCATCAAGACCAATTTGCAGGGTGGAACCGTCCTCTATTAATCGCGCAATATGGCCGCCGATCTGAGTTGCAGCCTCCGAGGTTATTTTTGAAGGAGGTACGGCCAGTAATTCTTCTTCATGCTCTATAATGAGGTCGACATCGTTGACATGGATGAAACTCTGACCCATAACTCTTGGCATCCGTGGGTTTACCTGGGCAATGACAAAGTCGGCTGAGCGGGCAGCGGCCATGGTAACGTCTACAGAAATACCGAGGCTCATCCAGCCGAAATCGTCGGCTGGAGATACCTGGATCAGGGCGACGTTTAATGGCATTTTTCGGGTTATAAAAAGGCCGGGAACATCAGACATGTTCATCGGAGTAATAAATCGCCGTTGTTTGGCAATTGACTCGGATTTTGTGGAGC
>WTAT01000500.1 GCA_013139415.1 Desulforhopalus sp. | reverse complement strand
AGAGAAGCGATCTTCATATTCAATGAGGAACCGATTCATTGCAGGTTTCCAGTTTCTCAGGAGGCCGAATGCCCATCATATTTTAACTTGCTGCCCGTCCGAGATTCATCGAATAGGTTTTGCTCTGAAGGGCAGAATTGTTGAGGTTCGGCAGAGAACGCTTTCTGCAAAATGGCTCATTTCTTTTGAGATGGAGAATCTCTCCGTTTGTGTTCTCTCCCCCTTCCCTTTTTCAAAGGGAGGGAAGGGGAGGAGAGAAAATATTTGAATCGATAAAATCTGCAAAGGCAGAGCTTGTTACTTCGTTGCATCGTCCGTAAGCCTTTAGCTCTGGGCATTACCGAGAAGTACGCTTCATCCGGAAGAACCCTTGTTTTGTACACCCGTCAAGCGGGCACTGAAAAGAGCACCCCTCAAGGGGGTACTGAAAAGAGCACCCCTCAAGGGGTACTGAAGAGAGTGACAGGAAATCTGGAGTAAGGCACTTATGTAAGCGCTTTTTTGTCCATACCGTGAGAGTTATGAGGATAACAATTAGCTGATCTCATTATTGAAGCATCTTTTGTCTTCAAGTGAAAACATATCAGCAAGATTAGATCACCAATAATATGCAGTCCAACAGCTTGTTTTTTACAGAAGTAAACTAAGCATTTTAGTCCCATATTGAGCGACTTAGTCCCCGACCAATGCTGGCGACCAGTCAATAATAACGGAAAAACATTGACTTAATGTAATCCTCACAGTATACTGTCTTCTCACGAATCGTGAAATGGTCATTCAATTCCTGTTACTGACTTGTACAGCCTGACACTGCAAGATATGTTAGGTACAGGGTAGATATCACAGCATTGTCAGGCAGCGAACGAGGAATTGCTTAACCATTTTTTGAACCATGTACATACCGCAGATTCTCCCATCTCCGAATTTTTCTTGAAACATCTTCTGGATTTAGTTGTCTAGACAACAGAACAAACAAATTTCACCCTTCACCTAGCCACTCAATACAGCATTTAGGTTTTCTGAGTGAAGGAATAAAAATTCAATCTCAACGTAGGCCGGCGAAAATGAACAAGCGACGCCACCAAAGAATTGAAGTGCAAAATGTAGTTGCCAATCTGTCAGATGGAGTTGATTTCTTCTCAGGAACCGTAAACGATGTTTCCCGTGCCGGCATGTTACTGGCTGACATTCCCAAAGAACTGCACGATTGGGGGAAAAGTTGTCAATAATCGTTTCCGCGAAGGGCAAATATTACAAAATGCTGGTCGTGCCAAAATGGATTAGTCAGAATTATTCCGAAAAACGAATGGGCTTAGTAATTCTCAACGCTCCTTTAGAGCGGACTTTATTTGTAATGAATTGTGAACCAACAGATGAAGATATCTGGGCTGCGACTACACATTTTCCGGATTGTTAAAAGTTCCAATTTACGGGAGAATTTCTGTATATTTTTCACTTGAGCTGAAATATCTGAAAGAAAAGTTTCTATCTGACTGAAGTAAAATGGAGCAACTTTGTCCCCGTCTATTGCTCGACTTTAGCCCAATTTTACTATGAACGGACTTTGAGAGCACTAGGAAGAAGGTTAAGTTGTATTTCATGTAATATGGTGAGTATTGCCAATATATATCTTTTCGTGCAATAAACTCATAGTCGCATAACAAGTGTTCACGGAACACCTTCTGTTTGAAGACACATATCTGTCATCTTTGAATCGATTATCCGCAATTTTAATAGGATTGGTATTTCTCTGAAGTCACTTGGATGTTCCCAAAAGTCGTACTTAGGAATTATCCGATACTAAATTCGCGCTCACCTGCTAGCCACACTTTGTGGCATAGCTTTAATGCTGAATAGAAAAAGCTTTGAATAATCAAAAAGGCAAACTTTTGTAAGGAAAAGGAAACTATATGAATAAATTAAAATTTGGCGTCATTGGGACTTCAAGAAAAGAGGATGAGCGACGTATTCCAATCCATCCGGAACATCTGATACGCCTTCCTGAACAAATTCGTCGTCAGCTAATATTTGAGGAAGGTTATGGAGCACCCTTTGGTATTACCGATTCAGAAATTTCGGAGCAGTCAGGTGGTGTTGCAACACGCCACGAACTACTAGTTGATATTGGAAATGTGATCCTTCCCAAACCCGTGTTAGAGGATCTAGAAGAACTATGCGAGGGTGGAATCCTTTGGGGCTATCCGCATTGTGTACAGCAAAGGTCGCACACGCAGACCGCGATCAATCGCAAGCAGACACTTATCGCCTTTGAGGATATGTTTGTTTGGGGACCTAACGGGCAGATCGGCCGCCACACTTTTTATAAAAACAACGAAATGGCAGGCTATTGCGCGGTATTGCATGCCCTGCAACTGAAAGGAATCGACGGACACTACGGTAACCAGCGCAAAGTAGTAATTTTTAGTTTTGGTGCGGTCAGCCGTGGCGCAATATACGCCCTAAAAGCACATGGTTTCAGAGATATCACAATTTGCATTCAACGTCCCGACCACCAGGTACGCGAGGAAGTACTTGATTGTCACTATGTCCGTATTCGGGAAGGCAATGAAGGTGAAGCGCGCATGTTGGTGGTAGAGCACGATGGAACTGAACAACCATTGTTTGATCTGGTTAGCCAATCAGAAATCATCGTGAACGGAACCCTACAAGAACCGGATCATCCCTTTCTTTTCGTAACAGAAGATGAAAAATCTTGTCTCAAGCCAGGCTGCCTGATTATTGACGTCAGTTGCGACGAGGGTATGGGATTCTTTTTTGCCAAACCAACCACATTCAAAAATCCTATGTTTAAAATTGGAAAGGTAGATTACTACGCCGTGGATCATACACCAAGCTATCTATGGGAAAGTGCCTCACGGTCTATCTCTGCTGCTCTCATTGTCCATTTGCCAGCCGTGTTAGGGGGGTATGAGAGCTGGCAACAAAGTGAGACCATTCGACAAGCTGTGAATATTGATGCAGGTATAATTCAAAAACAAGATATTATCTCATTTCAGAATCGTGAAGCAGTCTATCCCCATACCCTCATTAATATGGAGATAAACTAACATTTCGAGAAATATTAGTGCCTTACTCCTGAAAGCCTGTCATTCAGTTCAATACCCCCTTGAGGGGTGCTCTTTTTAGTACCCCCTTGAGGGGTATAAAAAACAAGAAAGCTGGAGAGTGTTTTTAAATTAGGAACTTAAAGTAACCTCCAGATAGCGAATGTAGAGAGACCTTCGAGGCACTTATACCCCCATGTGGGGTGTTAGATGATGTAGCACATAACCCGCGTGTGAAGCGGACCGAGTGAAGCTTGGGAGCCTTTAGAAATCGCCTTGGGGGGTAATTCCAGCAATACTGGCCGGCCTGCTCACACGAATCGTTGATATTGCCAAATCGAAGGTACGAAGATTTCCCCAATCTTTAACTTTATCTTTCTACAGATGTCTCTGGCTCTCAGGGGAGGCGAACGCCTATCACATTTTAACTTGCTGTCCGTCCAAGATTTATCGATGTATGTTTGAAATGTCGGATTTTCATAAATCCACGTGGCAGGATGTGTAGGAGGAAGCGGCGAATGAACTCTGTCGCTTTCAGCTTGAGCTCTTTGATTTTATTTTCATCACTGCAATCACAATATTTGAAAGTGACTTCACCAACCTCGATTGATAAAATCCGGTTATTCGTTATCGCTACTCGGTGTGTATAGCGGCCAAGATATTCAAGCACCTGTTCCGGCCCACCAGATAAGCGAACGCAGAGAGACTTCGAAGGGCTGCTTTGAGTAGGCAAGCCACTGCTTGTCCTTTAATGTATTGATCAGTTGCGTAAAAATCTGTTTGTCTGCAAAATCAGAGGCCCTTCCATGGAAGCATATTTTTTCTTGGCCATAGGCACTTTCGAGTTTGTGCAGATACCTTTTCCTGAATTCTTTGGCCAAAGACTCGACTTTGAAAAGATATTTATCCCTGGCAGCGGTCCATTTTGTTTTGTCAAATGAGAGCACACCTCCCGGGATTATACAATGTAAGTGGAAGTGATCAATAAGCTTCTGGGTCCATGTATGCAGCACAGGAATAAATCGTGTGTTTCCGGTGAGGCCGTGTGACAGCGCATACAGGAACTGATACAGTTAGCCATTTTCCAATACCAATGAAAGGAGGATGGTCAAATGTCACAGCCCCCATCAGCAGCGACAACGATAACGCTTGAAACCGTCAAACAGGAGTTCAAACAGTGGCGAGCCAGCCGAAAGCACAGAAGCCGCATCCCCGATGAGTTATGGGATGCAGCTGCCAGTCTTTCCGGACAATATTCGGTCCATTATATTTCCAGATCCCTGGGTGTGAACCACAGCGCATTAAGAGATCGTATAGCTGCTCGTAGTATGGTTGAGAACAGAGAAATTCAAACCTGTTTTTTTGAACTGCCTCCACCACAATCGGCTCCGATCGTTGGATGCCTTATTGAGATGGAAAACAGTCACGGTGACAAAATGCGGATGCATTTTACAGGTGAGGCCAGCTTCGACCTCCTGGCTCTTGGTCAGGATTTCTGGAGACAAGGATCGTGATACAACTCACACCGCAGATGCGGATTTTTGTCGCTGTAGAAGCTGCTGATTTCAGGAAAGGTATTGATGGCCTCTGTGGGCTGTGCCGAAGCATTTTAAAAACAAACCCTATTACCGGAGCGGTATTTGTTTTCCGCAACAGGCGTCGGACTGCTCTCAAAATTTTGCTCTATGACGGCCAGGGATACTGGCTTTGCCACAAGCGACTGAGCAGTGGGACGTTTACCTGGTGGCCACAGACTGACGACAGTAATGTCAGTCAGCTCGCAGTACATGAACTCCAATTGCTGATCTGGAATGGCAACCCTGAGTTCGCTGAGGTAGCACCACCCTGGAAAGAGATTTAACCCCGGTAAACGGGAAGTAAGCCGGGATTCTTTTCAATGCCCCTTGAGGGTACTCTTTATAGTACCCCCTTGAGGGGTGTAAGTACCTTCACGAAATTCATTCATAAAAAACAAGAATTGAATTTCTATGGTACTAAATTTTCTTCGGTTGAATAAAAACCGTGCGTTCCGTTGCCTGATAAGATATGGTATTTGCCATGTCGAAAATATTATCATACAGAGGACGAACAGTTACCGAGGCTGATATCGCTTTCCTCAAGAATGTTATTGCCGCCCATCCTGACGATTCCCGTCGTGCTTTATCCCGAAGAGTATGTCAGGCCTGGAACTGGACACAGTCCAACGGGCAACTAAAGGACATGGTGTGCAGGGGATTGTTACTTCATCTTGAGCGGGAGGGATATATTACACAGCCTCCTCCAAAGCGTATAATTGGACAATATCGGCGCAAACGACCGGAGCTGGTTGAGGTAAACAATGCTCCCATCAATGTCCCATTGAAGAAGATCCGCTCACAACTCCGCTTTGAGCAGGTACGGCGCAGTCCCCATGAGAAGCTGTTCAACAGTCTCATCGAGCATTATCATTACCTGAGCTATGCCCAACCGGTTGGTGAGCACCTGAAATATATAGTTTTCTGTGAGCAACGTCCTGTTGCCTGTCTGGCCTTTTCCTCAGCAGCCTTTGCCCTTAACGTCCGAGATGATTTCATTGGCTGGTCCAAAGAGCAGCTCAACAACAACCGTCATTTACTCGCCTATAACACCCGTTTTCTCATTTTGCCTTGGATTCAAGTGAAATTTCTCGCCAGCCACCTCCTTTCACAATGTGCCCGGCGGATATCATCAGACTGGGAGGCTGTGTATAATCACCCCATTTACTGGCTGGAAACCTTTGTCGACACAGAGCGTTTTGCCGGTACCTGTTATAAGGCTGCAAACTGGCGCTATCTAGGACGAACCAAGGGCAGAGGTAAATACAACAAAAGCCATAAACAGCTCACCTCTATCAAGGATATTTACGGCCTGCCCCTTGAGTCAAAGTTCAGGGATAAATTGTGCCTGTGAAAAGGAAACTAAAACGACGGGAAAAGCGGGTCAAAAGCAAGAAGATTGAGCTCGACATGGACCAGCTTGATGAGCTGCTCAAACGTGCTGAAAGCGGCAGCCTTCAAGAAAATGATGTTGAGCTTATCAAGACAATGGCCGAGTGTATCGCTATGCTGAGTCAGGCAGTTGACGACAAGGCCTCCTCTGTCAAGAAACTACTCAGAATGGTGTTTGGCGCAAAGACCGAGAAAAAGGAAAATGTCCTGAGCGATAACGATAAAAAAGGAACCAGTAAGGATGATGATCAGGAATCAACTGTCGTAGAGGGTGACAAGAAACAGAGACCGGGACGTAATAACGGCAAGAATGGTGCTGATAAATATACCGGTGCTGATCTGGTTGAGATAGAACACCCCGAGCTGAGGACAGGTGATTCCTGTCCAGAGTGTATAGAAGGTAAGTTGTATAGAAACAGTGAGTCAGGAGTGGAGATTCGAGTCACGGGAAGTGCCCCTTTACGGGCGACTGTCTACAAGCTCGAAAAACTACGCTGTGACCTTTGTGGGAAAATATTCACTGCACCGTTGCCTAAAGAGGTCGGCAACAAAAAGTATGATACAGCTGCGGTGGCAATGATTGCCCTGCTTAAATATGGAAGCGGGTTGCCATTCAACCGACTCCAAGGTCTCCAGGGCAACCTGGGGATTCCATTGCCATCTTCAACCCAGTGGGATATTATCAAAAGTTCAGCTGACTGCTTCAAGCTGGCATATAAAAAGATGATAGAACTGGCAGCTCAGGGTGAGATCTTCCATAATGATGACACCACTATAAAAATCCAGACCCTGATCAAGGAAAACAAAAATGATTCTCCTGCCCGCAAGGGTATGTTCACCACCGGCATTGTCTCAGTACTTGATGACAGGAAAATAGTTCTGTTTTTCTCAGGGCGTAAGCATGCCGGTGAGAATCTGGGTAAAGTGTTGTCCGGGAGGGATACTACTCTGCGAACTCCATTGCAGATGTGTGATGCTTTGAGCAGAAATACTCCAAGTGAGTTCGACACCATTCTTGCGTACTGCCTTGTCCACGCCAGACGTCATTTTGTTGATGCGGCGATGAATTTCCCGGAAGAGTGCCAATTTGTTATCGATACGTTGGCTGAGGTGTATCGGTTTGACAAAGAAGCAAAAGAACAGAGCATGACACCAGACCAACGTCTCCAGTATCATCAGGAAAAAAGTGCAGGGTTAATGGAAGAGCTTGAGGCCTGGCTGGATAAACAAATTGAGCAAAAAATAGTTGAGCCAAATTCAAGTCTTGGTGACGCAATTTATTACATGCTCAATCATTGGGAAAATCTGACTGCCTTTCTGAGAATCCCAGGTGCACCCCTTGATAACAACATCTGTGAACGTGCCTTGAAAAAGGCCATACTGCATAGAAAAAATTCTTTGTTTTTTAAATCTGAGCGTGGTGCTGCAGTGGCTGACATGTTCATGAGTCTTATCTACACTTGTGAACAATCAGGCGCCAGCCCTTTTGACTACCTCAAGGCCCTGCAGGACCATACCGAACAGGTGGAAGCCAATCCATCGGAATGGATGCCCTGGAATTTTTCCACACCGCCTGAAAATCCATAGTTCTGCCGATAAATCCCACCCT
>WTAT01000405.1 GCA_013139415.1 Desulforhopalus sp. | reverse complement strand
GGTCTGGAATCGTCTGAACACTGCCATTGTCTGTTTCAACTACCAGCTCTATCAGGATGTACCATATTGGAAGGAAATCTGGCTGACCGTGACCCTCTACGGCCTCTATTTTATTGTCTATAGGTTTCTCGTTTATCGCCTGCCAATTGTCTTTGACTGGGAGGAGTCCTCTCTGGGGGACTAGTTTCATGGGGCCATAACCACCCCATCTCTCCACTATCAGGACGATCAACAGACAAATGTATTGCTGATCGTCCTTCTTGCACACCCATAGCACACCATTAAGAACAGTTCGATTCTGTTTATTTTCTAGTTTCCTGCATATAGCTGAAGATTTATGTTGAGCCTATCTTAAAGAATATGCAACAGATATGTAGCCCTGTTGCAACACTTCCTCCTGCAATGCAACAGTTTTTAGTTAAATACTTATTTCATTAAACATCCTGCATTCCAATCCCCTTAGAACAATGACACCAAAGCCTTATTTTACAGATAGTTACACTGCATTATCATTAAAATATATTTTACTTTTCGACCAAGGGACTTCTGGCACGTCTAATGCAAATATAAGATAAAGTGAAAGTTAGCAGAGCACTCTTTTCAACACCTACAAACGGAGGACACCATGAATACCCAAATTATCACTAAAGAGAAAACTCAAATAGATCTTACTAATGAACTCATGAGCTTTACGCTGAAGGCCGGAAGCGTGCTCTGTGCACTTATTGGAATCTGGGGAGTTGCCTGCATTGTCGCAGCGCTGACAAATGTCGGCCCTCTCAAGATGGTTCGAGGATATATCACCGCAATCACAGGTTTATAAGATATTTAAAATTTTAAAAAGCTTCAAAGGGAGAAGGAAATGGCGATCAAGGAAATGAAATCTGTCAGAACGATAATGGTTGGCAGTGGATGTTTTTTCGGATTATGGGCTCTCGCTGCAATGCTTGGGGGACTGCACCGGGTAAATTGGCAGGTTACGGATCTGGTACGACAATACTTAGTTGCCAGCGGTATGGTTCAGCCGATACATACCATGGTGGATTTTTATACACATATAAAAGGTATTGAATATATAATCTGCGTGCTATTTTTTGTCGCCTTTCCGGTATTCTTTCAATACGTCGAAAAGAGGAAAACCCATATTAGAAGTTAGCAAAGATTACGACTTTTTCACCTTTTTCTGCTGGAATTTCTTTTGGTGTCTCGCTTGCCGAACGGATTTACGGGCAACGGAATAACCGAAGGTACCAATAGGCTGGCGGGAAAGGGTGAAATATTCACCGTGACAATAGGCCAACAATCCAGCTTGTCCCATTTGAATCGTGTTGTTTTGGTCAATAAGCGTTTTTTCCACTTTATTTCGGACAATCTCGGCAACAAACAAATCATGGCTTCCCAGCTCGGTGACGGAACGTACCTTACATTCCAGAGCGACGGGGCTTTTCTTGAGTGAGGGGGTTTTAATATCAGCTCCAGGTTCCAGTTCAATGCCGAAATGTTTTATCTTATCGACTTTTCGTCCTGAACGGCAGCCGCAGAAATCGGTCATTTTCAGCATTTCTCTGGTGGTGAGGTTGATGACAAATTCGCCGCTTGCACTAATATTTTCGTGGGACAATCGTTCTTTGCGTACTGCAATAGTCACCAGCGGCGGATGGGTGCAAGCTACTCCGGTCCAACCAACAGTAAAGACATTAGGTTTACCCTCCTTATCAATTGTCGTCACCAGGACCGCGGGTACCGGCCCAAACATAATGGAACCTTTAAAGAGTTCTTTCGTCATAGTTTTCCACTCCGTTATCCGAGGTTTCGTACACGACATCAGTCACCATTTCCGGTTGCCGTGCTGCGGCTACGGCCAGTCGGTCACAACGTTCATTCAGCTCGTTTCCGGCATGTCCCTTCACCCAGTTAAAACTGACTTCCGCTCCATCCAGCAGGCCAAGCAGTTCCTGCCAAAGATCGACGTTCAGAACGGGTTGCCCATCACTCTTACGCCACCCTTTAGTCCGCCATTTCTTCGCCCACCCTTTGGTGATACCATTGACCAAATAGCTTGAGTCTGAATAGAGAAAGATCTTTTTTCCACAGTTCTGCAGTTCCCGCAAGGCAACGATTGCTGCCATCATTTCCATTCGGTTGTTGGTGGTATGCCGAAAACCGCCACTCAGCTCCTGTCGCTTACCGTCCGTTTCAATGACGACCCCATAGCCGCCGGGACCGGGATTATTAATGCTGCCCCCATCGGTATAGACGATAATTGCGTCTGGATCACATTGTTGCTGTGGTGGTGCAGCTCCCATTTCCTGCCGGCCACTCTTTTGACGCTCTTTTTTCAAATAGACAGGGTTTGCCAGCCACACCTCTGCTTCTGATTTGGTTGGAAAACTTTTGAATTTTGCACCAGCAAATCCTTTGACCTGTTTTTCCGTCGTCGCCCAATCCGTATACATTCCACAGCTGCGACCTACCGCTACCGCATAGTATTTTTTTTTCGCCATGCCATTTTTCCACTAAACCATAAAAAATAAACTTGTGAAAAGCCCAATTTTGAGAAGGCTAAGTAAAAAGCTTCATATGCGAGGCGTGGAATTTTTATATGATTTCGGCGTACAAGAGTACGTCGTAATTATATAAAAATTGCAACAACGAAGCAGATGAAGAATTTTTACGACGCCATCATAAAAAAAGAAGCCGGATCACCCTACTGGGTAATCCGGCTTCTTAACCTGTCTCCACAACCTGAGGATATCAGCAGCCTTTAATGCCTCAGCCGCCAGATTTTTTGGCATCTTT
>WTAT01000257.1 GCA_013139415.1 Desulforhopalus sp. | reverse complement strand
TTAAAGTAATCTCCAGATAGCGAACGTAGAGAGACCTTCGAGGCACTTATCCCCGCAAAGCACGGGGACTAAAAAGAGTACCCCCTTGTGGGGTGTTAGCTGGGTAAAATTCAACGAATATTTTTAAAGGGTAATCTCCTCTTGAGAGTTTACCCTTTTATCTTTTCCTAGCGCGTCATAGGTACATTTAATTCTAAATCTAGTTATCGATTCCAGGCAATATAGGACAAAATAGAGTAACAACTCAGTGAGAAAATAATCATTATTATAATAACTCGAAAATATTTGTTGGCTGGGTGAGCAGAAAATAAGGCAATAAGAAAAAGTCCCGGCATTCCAACTCCTGCCACTAGCGGAGAAAGATAGCGCAACAGTTCCTGAAGCCCAAGAAAAAACCACGGTCCTGAGATATAACTTATCCCGAGGCGGTCCGGCTCAAATGGTGCAGAAATGAACACAGAAAAGACCAGGATAGAGGCGACAAGTGGGAGGTGTTCTCGAACGCTAATTCGGTATACGCGTAAATGGTTCCAGGCGAATATCAATAGAAGAAGATCAAGCGCGATAACATGGTGTATGTAAACCTTCCTCAGCCCACTATCAGATAAGGAAAAGAAGAGCTCATTGAGCGGAGGTCCAAGAACAGGTATCGCCTGCATAATGTTTTCGGCGATTATTCCTGCTGAAGAGCCGGTATTGTCACCTCTAAGGATATATCCGGTAAAGAGCAATAAAAGGATGAGAGGAAGGCTGCCAACCAGACGTACCCATTCCAATTTACTATATTTGAGTGTTTTTTCGTAGATTGCCAGCAAGTGAAAACAACAAAAGAAAAAGAAAAACTGGCTGGAAAAAAAATGTAACGATCTAAAGAAACGACCATAGGGTGCGAGAAGATCAATAGCTGTTGTTGAGTAGAACGGATTTAAATAATCATATTGCAAACCGACTATGATTCCAGAAAGAAGGGAAATATACAATGCTATCAGAGTCCATGCACCCCATTTTATTTCTTTTAAGACAGAAAAATACTGGAAAAAGATGCAGAGCGAGCGATTAAAAGACTCAGGTAGTGACAACATAGAGCGGGTCATCTTCTCTTTTTTCGACCGGTAAGAAGGTGAGGGATTTTTTGGCCGGACCCTTCATCACTTCTCCTGTTTCGACGTTAAAGCGGCTCTGGTGACAGGGACATTCCAGAATGTCCCTGTCTTCATGATAATTGAGTTTGCAGCCGAGGTGTGTACATTTGCGGGAAAGTGCCCAATGCTTGTTGTCACGGTCGAAAAGGATAAAATCTGTGGTGACCAAAAAACCGGATGTCGTTACAGGCTTGTTGATGTTGACATAGGTAGGTTTTTTGGGGATTTTGAAGCCGGCAAATTGTAAAACAGGATAGAAAAACGCTAATGTGCCCAAAAAAGTCAAAAATGCTCTTCTGGAATAACTCTTCTGTCGTGTTTGTACGGTCTTATTCATGCTTAGGCATTGAAAATTTCTCAATCAGCATCTCATTTACGTGGTAAGGTACTAAGTCGCTGACGTCACCACCGTTTCTTGCAGCATCTTTAATGATCGATGAACTGATAAAAATCCAGCGAAACCCGGGCATGAGAAAAACGGATTCGACTTCTCGTTGGAGTTTTCGGTTCATAAGTGCCAATTGAAATTCATAATCAAAATCCGATACTGCCCGGATCCCACGAACAATCGCTTTGGCATTCTGACGATAAGCGTAGTCGACCAGAAGTCCAGAAACAGATTTTACCTGGATACGTCGTCTCCCCTCAAAGGTATCTTCGATCATCTGGATTCGTTCTTTCAGGCTAAAAACCGGATCTTTTGCAGAGTTAACCGCAACGGCAATAATAACCTTGTCAAAGAGATTGAGTGCTCTGTCAATAATATCAACATGCCCCATGGTAATGGGGTCAAAAGTTCCCGGATAGATTGCGATGGATGGTTCTCGAAGTACCTCGCTAGTCATTATATTCTCTTTCTAAGATGAATGAGTGATAGATATGAGTCTGTTGATTTATGAGAATTTTCGTTCGATATCAGGGCATGTGGAAAAAATAACCGGAGACATATAGTTGATATCGAAGTCTCGTTAACCTCGCTTATCTTCGAGGATATTTTTTTCACATAACGCGGAGATTGGGCGAAAAGGCAGTAAATCAATGGGCTCAGATATGTTTATTGTCGGCCACATTTGTAGCACAGGAGGATCTATAAAAGCAAAAAACCGTCTCACCATAAACACGTTTATCAATTTGTTCAAGTGTTGATAAGGATGATGGTAATTCCACATTATGTCTCTCCTCAACTATTAGTAGGCCATTCTGAGTTAAAAGGCTACTATTGTTTACAAATACCAGTACAGAAAAAGACATATTTTGGGCATAAGGTGGATCTGCAAAAATAAGATCGAAACCTGAACGTGTTTCCTCTGGTAGCTTCTTGAGCGGAAGACTTCTCGTTAAATCATGTTTAAGGACTCGCATTCCACAATCTCCTGAATAACCAGTGAGACAGAGGAGAATATTTTTTTTGATGAGCTGCAATGCAAGGTGGTTGTTGTCAATGAATACAACAAATCGGGCCTTGCGGCTAAAGGCTTCAAGGCCTAACGCTCCTGTGCCGGCGAAAAGATCAAGAACGGTCGCATTCACGACACGTTGACCAAGTATATTAAACAGAGCCTCTCGTGCCCTGTCAGAAGTGGGGCGGATGCATTTTTCGTACAAAGGAGGAGTGATTAATTTGCGGCCTTTTGCTATTCCACTAATAATTCTCAAAAGTAAGCTATAGTGTTTAGTGCCTTACTCCAGATTTCCTGTCATTCAGTTCAATACCCCCTTGAGG
>WTAT01000145.1 GCA_013139415.1 Desulforhopalus sp. | reverse complement strand
AAGCGGATCACAAAGTCGTTGAGACTCTCAATTTTGTTCATTTTTTACCTGCCAGTGGTGAGTTATAGGTAAATTGCATCATTTCCCAGGACGATGTGGGGCAGCGTTCAGCGCAGAGTCCGCAATGCAGGCAAACATTTTCGTCTTTGACCATGACCCTGCCGGTGGGTAAAAGTGGTGAGACGTAAAGGGTCTGGCTGGCATCATCGGCCGGAGCAAGAAGCCTCGTGCGGAGATCCTTTTCATCCCCGTTATTGGTGAAGTTGATACATGATTCCGGACAAATATCGACACAGGCATCGCATTCGATACAGGTGGAGTAGTCGAAGACCGTCTGGACATCACAATTCAGACAGCGCATGGCTTCCTGATGACCGGTTTTTTTACTAAAACCAAGTTCAACTTCCACTAAGCGGTTCTTGAGTGATTTGACCCGGTCCGCCGTAGGAACAGCGTAGCGTTTGTCATCGCTGACGTGACTATCGTAGATCCATTCCTGCATGCCCATTTTCTGACTGACGAGATTGGTCGTGGCCGCGGGGCGGTCGTGGAGATCCTTGCCCTGACAGAAAAGATCGATAGAGATAGCAGCCTGGTGTCCGTGGGCAACGGCGGTGATCACATTTTTTGGGCCAAAAGCCGCGTCGCCGCCAAAGAAGATATTTGGCACAGAAGATTGATGTGTTTCTTCGTCAAGTTCGGGAAGACCCCAATCGTTGATTTTGATGCCAATATCCGGCTTGATGAAAGGAAGGGCGTTCTCCTGGCCGACAGCAATGAGTACCTGGTCGCAGGCGATAAAGACTGGTGGCTCGTCAGTGGGTGTCAAGGTGCGTTTGCCGTCTTTATCGTAATCGGCAACCATCTTCTGGAAGTGCATGCCGATTAATTGTCCGTCTTTGACGACAAAATCGACAGGTGAATGGTTGTCGATGACGGGGATTCCTTCGTCTTCGGCATCTTCAATTTCCCAGGGGGAAGCCTTCATGTCAGCACGGGGGCTGCGGACGATTATCTTAACGTCTTCTCCACCAAGTCTTCTGGCCATTCGACAGCAGTCCATGGCTGTGTTGCCGCCGCCGAGCACCAATACTTTGGGAGAGGTTGAGGTTACGTGGCGGTATAAAACCGCGGCTAGCCATTCGATACCGATGAAGATCGATGCATCACCTTCCTGTCTGCCGGGAAGGTTCGGGAGATCCCGGCCTCGTGGAGCGCCGGTGCCGACGAAAATTGCGTCATAGCCCTTGTCGATAATAGTTGTGAGGCTGTCTACATAATGGTTGAAATGGGTGACGACACCCATGTTCAGAATCCGGTCAACCTCATCGTTGAGCACTTTTTCAGGTAAGCGAAAGGAGGGTACCTGGGTGCGGATAAATCCTCCGGCCTTGGACTGGTCATCGTAAAGATCTACTTCATAGCCGAGGGGCAGCAGGTCGCGGGCGACGGTGAGAGAGGCGGGACCGCCACCAATGAGTGCAATATTTTTACCGTTCTTTTGGCTCGGAATTTCAGGGAGAAAGTCAGTGCTGTCGCTCTTGTAATCTGAGGTGACCCTTTTTAACCGGCAGATGGCGACGGGTGTTTCCTCGACGCGAGTTCGCCGACAGGCTGGCTCGCAGGGGCGGTCACAGATACGCCCGAGAATGCCGGGGAAAACATTGGAAATCCAATTGATTTTAAAGGCTTCATCGTAATTGCCTTGACTTATCAAACGAATATATTCCGGGACAGGGGTGTGTGATGGACAGGCGTACTGGCAATCAATGACTTTGTGAAAATATTCAGGATCTTCGATGTTTGTTGGTTTCAAGAATCACTCCTCTGGTATCAGTCGATGGTGAACATTTATGTCAGGAAAATACATATCCCGTTAGATGTCGAGTATCAGGTGATTGTGTGATTTATTATTTATGCGCTCCCCAAAAATATATTTACTAAGTAAATTAATTGGAAGTAATTTTTATTATTAAAAGGTAATTAAAAAGTACGGGGACAGGTCGTTTCGACCGGTCCCCGCAAGTATAGTGAATGATAGTGATTGCGATTCTCTCAAATTCGTTTGTTTGTGGGCTACTCAGGGAGAATTCGGACAGCGCCTTTATCGGCCGAGGCGGCAAAAAGAGCGTATGCTTTCAGTGCTGTGCTGATGCTCCTGTTTCTATCAGTCGGGGTGAAGGCCGTATTGCCCTTTGCCTCCTCTTCTTTTCTACGCAGAGTGAGTTCGCTATCACTAATTGCTACATTGATTTTTCTCGCTGGGATGTCGATCTCTATCGTATCGCCGTCCTTAAGTAAGGCAATGGCACCACCTGCCGCGGCTTCCGGGGACACGTGGCCGATTGAAAGACCTGAAGTGCCGCCGGAGAAGCGTCCGTCGGTTACCAGGGCACATTCCGCGCCGAGATGTATCGATTTAAGGTAAGAGGTCGGGTAGAGCATTTCCTGCATGCCGGGTCCGCCCTTGGGGCCTTCGTAACGAATTATGATAACGTCACCTGCCTTGATTTCCTCGTTCAGGATGGCGTCACAGGCGGTATCCTGAGAAGAGAACACCCGGGCGATACCAGAAAATTTGAATATCGATGTATCGACTCCGGCGGTTTTGACGATACAGCCGTTCTCTGCAATATTGCCAAAAAGAACGGCTAGTCCACCATCCTTACTGTAGCAATGTTCCATATCTCTGATACATCCGGCCTTTCGGTCAAGATCGGCCTCTTTATACATGGTGCTCTGGGAGCCCATTACCAGGTTTAGTCCAGCTGAAGCCGGGGCGCTGAGGTAAAGAGTGTCTGCTTCTTGACTGTGGCCTGGGCGGGAAACGTCCCATTTCCCAAGGGTCTCCTGCAGGCTCGGACTATCAACCCGATGAACAGTTGGATCGATAAGGCCCGCCCTGTCTAACTCTCCTAAGATGGCCATAATGCCGCCGGCCCGATTGACATCTTCAATGTGGTAGCTGGAAGATGGGGACACCTTGCAAAGGTTGGGCACCTTGCGGGAGAGACTGTCAATATCATCCATAGTGAAATTGACTCCAGCCTCATGGGCAATAGCTAACAAGTGGAGCACTGTATTGGTTGAGCCGCCCATGGCGATATCGAGGGTCATGGAGTTCATAAAAGCGTTTTTGCCGGCAATAGACCGCGGAAGAACGGAACTGTCTTCGTTGTCGTACCAGGCGGAGGCCATTTCCACGATCCGTTCAGCCGCTCGCTCAAAGAGAAGTTTACGATTGGCATGGGTTGCAACCACCGTACCGTTACCAGGCAGGGCGAGTCCGAGGGCTTCGTTCAGGCAATTCATGGAATTGGCGGTAAACATCCCCGAGCATGACCCGCAGGTAGGACAGGCAGAACGCTCAACTCTGTTTATCTCCTCGTCACTAACCTCACTGTCGGCGGCCATGACCATTGCATCGACCAGGTCATATCGTTTGTCGCCGTCAACTCCGGCTTCCATGGGACCACCCGATACAAAAATGGTTGGAATATTAAGACGCATGGCGGCCATCAACATACCGGGGGTTATCTTGTCACAGTTGCTGATACAGATCATTGCGTCAACGGTATGGGCATTGCACATGTACTCGACGCTGTCGGCAATCAGGTCACGGGATGGCAGAGAATAGAGCATACCGGAATGACCCATGGCAATGCCGTCATCAATGGCGATGGTATTGAATTCGGCTGCAAAGCAACCAGCCTTGTCGATAATTTTCTTTAGATGCTGGCCAATTTCATGGAGGTGGACGTGACCGGGAACGAACTGCGTAAAAGAATTGACGATGCCAATGATCGGTTTGCCAAACTGTTCCTCTTTAACGCCGTTGGCCCGCCAGAGGCTGCGGGCACCTGCCATTCTTCGTCCCTGGGTCGTTGTTGCGCTGCGCAATGGAATTGCCATGTTAATTACTCCAGAATTTTTATATTAAATCCGTAACGGAAAGAAATGTGAAGAAAAGATAAAAAAAACTTGCAACTCTTGTTGGATTGAAGACAATATACTATGAAACCAAGTGGTATTGCACAATTTTTCAGGGGAAGGTGATGAAAAAGACGGAAATAGATTACTGGATAGCGGCAATGTTGGAGGCACACGGCAACGTTTCCGATCTCAATATAACCGTCGGGAAATCATTGCAGGTAGAGTCTTCCGGGGTACTTGTG
>WTAT01000322.1 GCA_013139415.1 Desulforhopalus sp. | reverse complement strand
GGTAAGACCCAATGTACTGAGCTGGTCAAGATGGCCGAGATGGGTGAGATTGAAGATGGTAAGGTAACTGTCATCGGACCGGATATTGGTGATATGAAAGAAGGTGAGGTACTGCCGCTCGGTATCTTTGTCCAGATCGCCGGTCGTGAATTTCAGGTCGATTTCGAGCCGATCATGGAACGTCAGATTCATCATCTGATCAACTATGTCCAGGGTATTATGCATATCGGACAACGCGATATCTCCTGGGTACGTGTTGGTAAGCCTGCAGTAGAAAAAGGTTTTACCCTGAAGGATATAGGTGTTGTTCTCCATGCCAAATTCCATCAGGACTTCCAGAAAATTGTCGACAAGGTCCAAGTCACACTCTTCACTAAGAAGGAAGATGTTGACAAATTGACCGCCACAGCCCGGGCCGAATACAAGACCCGTGATGCACGTGTTGACAATATGACCGATGAAGATGTGGAAACCTACTATTCCTGCAGTCTCTGTCAATCTTTTGCGCCAAGCCATGTATGTGCTGTAAGTCCTGAGAGGACCGGCCTTTGTGGTGCTTATAACTGGATGGATTGTAAAGCGTCCTATGAGATTAACCCGACCGGCCCCAACCAGCCGATCCAGAAAGGTAAGGTACTTGATCCGGTTCTTGGCCGTTTTGAAGGTGTTGATGAATTTATCAAAAGTGCCTCCAAAGGAGCAATCGAAACCTATAACTTCTACTCCATGGTTCAAGCTCCAATGACCACCTGTGGTTGTTGTGAGTGTATTGCTGCCATGCTGCCTGGTTGTAACGGTGTCATGACAGTTGGCCGCGACTATACTGGTGAGACTCCTTCCGGCATGAAGTTTACCACGCTGGCTGGTGTTATGGGTGGTGGTGCTTCGTCTCCTGGATTTGTCGGTCATTCTAAGTTCAACATCACCCAGGGAAAATTCATCCTTGGTGATGGTGGATTACTGCGAATGGTCTGGATGCCTAAAGTTGTCAAAGATGAAATCCGTGACAGATTGAACGCCAGAGGCGCGCAAATGGGCGTTGAGAATTTCGCAGATATGATTGCCGACGAGACTGTTGGAATCACTGAAGACGAGATTTTGCCATGGCTCGAAGAAAAAGGTCATCCGGCCCTGAAAATGGATCCGATTATCGGCTAATTTTTTAAGCTGGCTACCCGGTTTCATCATCTGATGAAACCGGGCACATCCAGCTCTGAAATACACATAAGGAGACAACACAAATGGCGTTAACAGGAATTCAAATCTTCAAACTCCTGCCTAAAACCAACTGTAAGGAGTGTGGGGTTCCAACGTGTCTCGCGTTTGCCATGAACCTTGCATCCAGTAAAACTGAACTTGATGCCTGTCCATACGTATCCGATGATGCCAGAGCCCAGCTCGCTGAAGCTTCTGCACCACCGATTCGTCCGGTACCAGTTGGAAAAGGTGTTCGTGCTGCTAAGACCGGTGGCGAGACTGTTCTGTACAGACATGAGAAGACATTTTTTAATCCAACACTGTTTGCTGGTACTGTTACCTCTGATACCGCTGAGGCTGATGTCGAGGCTAAGCTCAAGTCCTGGAATGCACTACAGTATGAGCGTGTAGGCCTTAATCTGCGGCCAGAAATGGTAGCCTTAAAAGACGTTAATGGTGATGGCGTTGCATTTGCCGCACTGGCCAAATTGATTGCAGAGACATCGGAATTCAACCTTATTCTTATGAGTGAGAATGCTGAAGTTATTAGCGGTGCTGTTGCAACTGCCGGCTTTAAGCGTCCTCTGATTTATGCAGCCACTGCTGATAACGTTGATGCTTTTGGTCAAATAGCTCTTGACAATGATCTTCCGCTTGCAGTTAAAGCCGATTCCATTGACGGCGTTATTGCCTTGACTGATAAGTTGACCGGTATGGGCCTTAAGGATCTGGTAATTGATTCCGGTGCACGAGAAGTGAAACAGGCGCTGGAAGATCAGGTTGCAATTCGTCGGGCCGCATTAAAAGACGGTAACCGTTCGCTTGGTTTCCCAACTATCTGCTTTCCGTGTGAGATGGCCTCAACTGTTGAAATGGAAGGTCTCATTGCCAGTATGTTTGTAGCTAAATACGGTGGTATCGTGGTTATGTCTGATTTGACCACTGAAGTTATATTTCCACTGTTGCTTGAACGTCTGAATATCTATACCGATCCGCAACGGCCGATGACTGTAACCGAGGGTATTTTTGAAATCGGTACACCCGATGAGAATTCACCGGTACTTGTTACCACCAATTTTGCTCTGACATATTTTATTGTTTCCGGCGAGATTGAGGCGAGCAAGGTGCCTGCCTGGTTGCTCATTAAGGATTCCGAGGGACTTTCCGTTCTTACCGCATGGGCTGCCGGCAAATTTAGCGGGGATGATGTGGGTATGTTTGTGAAGAAGTCCGGCATTATGGATAAGGTTAAGCATACTGAACTCATTATTCCCGGCTATGCTGCTGCTATCGCAGGCGAAGTTGAAGAAGAGTTGCCTGGCTGGAGCATTACTGTTGGTCCAAGAGAAGCAGCTCATATCGCTGGATTTCTTAAAAGCAAATAATTGCAGGCAATTAGTGCCTTACTCCATATTTCCTGTCACTCAGTTCAGTACCCCCTTGAGGGGTATAAAAAACAAGAAATCTGGAGAGTGTATTAAAATTTAAAACTTAAAGGTAACACCAAGGCACTTATCCCGGCTTATTTTCCCGTTTACCGGGGTTAGTTGTTTTTGCCGGCTGTTTCCTTAGGGGAACGCCGGCATAGTTTTTATAGAGTATTGTTCAATTACAGTATTTTTGAAGTTTGCTACTACTTATCTTTGACAAAGGAGAAATCTATGATTCTTTTTGGCGAAAGCCTT
>WTAT01000165.1 GCA_013139415.1 Desulforhopalus sp. | reverse complement strand
TGTAGATCGGCAGCTCTGTCTTTGCCCAGGTATGGGGCGAGCCTTGTCTTGGCTTGCCCTGGAACAGGAAAGCGGGTAAAAATAATAATTGCTTCTTTTCCTTCCTCGTTTTTCATTTGATGAATAAAGGGAATCAAATAATTTAGCGCCTTACGCCTGAGAAGCTGTCATAAAAAACAAGAAACCCAGGAAATACTTTTAAAATAAGGTAGTTATATCTACCGCCAAGGCACTTATCCTAAAAAATTTATATCAACTTCCACTTTAGTGGGTTAGAAGTTAATCACAGCCCTACAACTCATTTATTATGAAACATGAGCAGAAAAAATCACCTTTCGCTTATACCGAGCGAGAGTATCGGTTACAGCTTGACACCGAAGGTCTTATTGCTTCAGAAGCCAAAGTGGGTGAGACAGATCTTCATATTTTTGCAGTGGCCGATGTGGCACAACAGGCAACCAATTCTATTATACATTACCGTACTCAGATCGAAAATTATATTGCTTCCCAGCCTTCTTTTTTGACTTCTCTCACGGCTTTACCCTCAGATCCTCTCGCACCACCTATTGTAAAAGAGATGCTTTCCGCTGGGACCCTTGCCGGTGTCGGCCCTATGGCTGCTGTTGCCGGGGCAATAGCTGGGTATGTTGGCCAAGATCTCATGGCAGAGGGGTTTAGCGAAATCTCTGTAGAAAATGGAGGAGATGTTTTTCTCAACCGGTCCAAAGAGTGTGTCGCAGCCATTTTTGCAGGGCCTTCTCCTCTTTCTAATCGTATTGGGATTAAGATACCGAAAACAATGATGCCTCTCGGTGTTTGCACATCCTCAGGAACTGTCGGACATTCTCTCAGCCTTGGCCAGGCCGATTCGGTTACAGTCCTTTCCCCCTCTGTTGCTTTGGCAGATGCTGCAGCTACCCGTCTAGGAAATGAAATAAAAAAAGCTGAAGACCTGGATCACGCACTGACGATAGCAAAAGGACTTTCCGGCGTAATTGGTGTCGTTATTGTTATGGGGCCCAAACTGGGAGCCTGGGGAGAAATTAATCTTGTGAAGTTGTAGCCATCTTCAACAGTACGATTGGTTTTTCTACACGTTCATCACTCTTGACGTATTCGTAAAAAGCACTCATACGCCGCGTTAATCTTTTGTAACTATCTGATATCACTGGGGCGATAATTCAAATTACGATTTTTTGCAAATTTATTACTATTCCATCAGCTCTTTAAAAAAGATTATCGAGGGGTAGTCTGCAGCGTATACAACAGGCTTCATGCTGCTTGATTTAGCTACAAAAACGAGGTGGCGGATTCCATATTGCTTTGCACTGGCAAGTACCGCTTCATTATCATCGGCCAGGAGTGCGGATTGTTTTTTGAAGCCGGTCTTTTCTGCGAGGCGCTTCCAGAAGGCAGGATCCTCCTTTGGTAGGCCAATTTCCTCAGAGCAGATAATACGATCAAAATAGGACTCAATCTCTGTTTTTGCCATTTTGATAGACAAAGTTTTACTATGAGCATTCGTTACTAAATGGATCTTTTTTTCTTTAGACTGACAAAATTTCAGAAAATCTATGACATAGGGATGCACTTGAATTAAGTGGTTCATTTTTTCTTTCATGTCTGCGAGGTCAAGTCCTAACTGATCGGACCAATAATTTATATCTGTCCAGTCAAGGGTGCCTTCCCTGCTTTTATATTTCGCCATGAGTGTCTCATGGGCACTCCAGAAATTTAGTTTGTTTTCTCTCGCGTATACCTCTGGAACATGTTCTTCCCAGAAATAATCATCAAAGTGTTTGTCCAATAAGGTTCCATCCATGTCAAGCATGACCGTCTCTATTTCGTTCCAGTCGATCTTGGGTAGAGCAATTTTTTTATTTTGCATTAGTTGTGTCCCGATTTTCTATTTGTTGTTGTAACTATTCAGCAGCACTCCATCTGCGCACGATCGTGCCTACTCACATAGGCTTACTATAGTTCGCAGGCCCGCTTGCACCCCAAGGGCACTTCCTTCGGGGCGCACACATCTGGAGCACTGCTGAATAAGTTTCGCTATGCAGAATTTGAAACATGAGAGCTTTTGGCGGAATAGTTATTTGTTGTTGAGGATATGTTCTAAAGATTTACCCTGTATTTCCTTTTTAAAGAGCGCTTCTAAATATTCACCGACATTCTCCTGCTCTTCCGGCATGATGAGAAAACCTGGAAGAGGTTCTGCCCTGAGGAGCCTCGTATTCGCTGCTGTAAGCTGACTTTTTTTATGGAACAATCCCGCTATGTCGTTATTGCCAGTGAGGCTACAGAGCGCCAGCAGGACATCATAGATATTTCCCCAGAATTCTTTTTGGCCTAGATGTTCAATAACCTGCATTGTTACTGTGTTTATTGCTAAAAGTTCGTCAGGCTGTTTGGCAATTCCAGATGTTCGGCAATCCTCCAGGGAGGAAAAACAGCGGCAGCCAAAGGGCCTGGCCCCGTAAACTTTGCAACTGTTGTCCTCTGCAAGAAAAAGGCACGCTTTCTGCTGACGGGGTGGATCTCCCATGTTGGTCTCAACCCCTTTCAGACAATTTCGGGCAAAAGCATTATGGGTCATTACAGGTCGTTTTGTTATTTCTCTATTTCCGTTTTGCAGGCGGTCTGCAAACCACTTCTCCAACTTATGTTCCCTGATATGTTGGAGAAGAAGTTCACCTTCCACTGCGGTCATGGTGACGTTTTGTGTACAGCATGCGGCACAGCCCTCCTGGCACGCAAACTTTTTATTATCAGTCCATTCTTCATACACCTCAAAGATGGCCTGTAATAGTTCTTTTTTATCAGGTTTCATTTGTTTCTTTTTGTGTGTCTGTCGATAATGTCATCTGGAACCATGCGGAGCGCGAGTACAATAAGGGCTGTCCCAATTGTTACATCATCAAGAAAACCCATGAAAGGGATATGATCTGGAATGAAATCGATAGGAACTACCAGGTAAAATATGCCTGCTGCAATGACAAGCTTGACATACCAGGGTGTCTGACGGTCGAGAAAAACAGAAACATACAGTCGAATATTATTGAGAAAAGACATTATTGATGTATTCGTAGATAAGCACGCTAACCCAGATAAACTGAAAAAACATTAAGGATTTAGGGACTCAGTTCAGTACCCCCTTGAGGGGTATAAACTCCGACTTCGAAAAGCACTCATAGGTCGCGTGAATCTCTACTAACCAATTGATGTTAATGGTGGTGATAATTCAAATCACGACTTTTTTCGAGTGCATCATTATTCCGTGTTCAAGGATCCTATAAGGTCTGTGACCGTCATAATATTATTATGTTTCAAATAATCTTTCAGACTCTCAACAATTTGACCACTTACACCCGGATCTATAAGATTCGCTGTCCCTATTTCAACAGCAGTTGCGCCAGCCAGCAGAAATTCAACAACATCTTCTGCTGTTCGTATCCCACCAATTCCTATTACAGGGATATTTACCGCAGAAGCAGCCTGCCATACCATGCGTAAAGCTATTGGTTTGATTGCTGGACCTGAAAGACCGCCAACGATATTGGCAAGACGAGGTTTTCTTGTTGCATGATTAATTGCCATCCCGAGCAGGGTATTTATGAGGGAAACGGCATCAGCTCCTCCTTCCTCCGCAGCCTTTGCCATGATGGAAATATCCGTGACATTGGGGGACAGTTTTATGATTACAGGCTTTGTTGTTTTCGCCTTTACAGCCTTTGTTACTTCGTGCGCCATTTTTGGATCAACACCAAAAGCAACCCCTCCCTTTTTTACATTGGGACATGATATATTTACCTCAATGGCTGCCACCGGGCTGTCATCAAGTCTTTCTGCCAGGGCACTATACTCGTCAACTGAGTCTCCCAAGATGTTAACAATGAAATCTGTGTTGTATTTTTTAAATAATGGAATTTTTTCACTGATGAATTTATCAACGCCTACATTTTCAAGGCCAATGGCATTAAGCATACCACATGGGGTTTCAACGATCCGTGGAGGCGGGTTGCCGGGTCTCGGTTGTAGAGAAATACCTTTCACCACAATAGCGCCAAGGGCTTCGAGATTGACATAAGGGGAAAATTCCTCTCCATAGCCAAAGGTCCCCGAGGCTGTCATGATCGGATTTTTTACCGTCCATCCCCCTATTGTTACTTTTAAGTCTGGCCGCTGCATTATTACCATATCTCCCCTGCACTGAATACAGGACCATCAGAGCAAACATGCAAGTATTTTTTTGCCCCCAGGCCCTTTTGGCTTACTGCACAACCTAGACAGGCTCCCATTCCGCAGGCCATCAATGCTTCAAGTGATACCTGGCAATGCCATTTTCTTTTTTGACAGAGATGTGCGACAGCTTTCATCATGGGCTCCGGACCACAACTGTATACATTCACTTCACCGGTTGACCATGCTTGCTTTTCTAAAAGTTCTGTGACTAGCCCGTAATGGCCTGCCGTCCCATCGTCAGTGGCAATTTCTAAGCCGTCGAGATTTTGGCTGGCAAAATCCTCTATTGCAATAAGTTCTTTTTGGGTTCGTGCTCCTAGAAGAACATGAACCGAACTCCCCGGCTGGTTCTTACGGATATATTTTGCGAGGAATAAAAGAGGGGCAATGCCCATTCCTCCACCGACCAGGCAATGTGATTTATTTGAAAGGATATTGAAACCATTGCCTAGAGGTGCCAGGCATGAGATCTCCATTCCTGGTTTCGCCGCCGAGAGAATTTGTGTTCCCCGTCCTAAGACTTTATAAAGAAACTGCACCGTATCCCCAGAAATATTGTGGATAGAAAAGGGCCTTCTTAGGAGAGGATCATCGCAGTGGCTGTCTCCAACTTTTATCATTGCAAACTGACCCGGCTTAGCCACGGTACTTATTGGCTTTGCTTCTAGTGTCATCAAGTATATATCTGGTGCAACCTCTTTATTCTCGACAATGGTAGAAAGTATATCCCTCGATAAGCTAGACATGTCTTGTTTCATTGGGCAACAGAGCTCCCATTTGCTGCCGGGACACTTAGTAATAAACTGTGAATTCTCTCCAAATCCTCAAGAGAATAATATTCTATTTCAAGCTTACCGCGATTACCGTTTTGTGTAATTTTACTTTTTGACCCAAGATGCCTTGTTACATCGTTTGCCAGTGTTGCGCAGTATGACTCAGGAATAGCATTTTTTGGGCTTTGTTTTTTTTGAGGCCTCTTTATACCCTTTATCTCTTTTGCTAATTTTTCTGCCTGGCGAACTGACAATCCATGGCTTATTATTCGATTCCTTACTGTCTGAATCATCTCACTATCTGACAAACTAAGAAGGACCCTGGCGTGACCCATGCTTATTTTTCCGCTTTGAAGATCCTCCTTCGCATACTCTGGCAAATTCAGCAGGCGAAGCATGTTGGCCACGGTGGATCTCTCCTTGCCAACTTTTTGAGCAATTTCCTCCTGGGTCAGAGAAAATTCTTTAGCAAGCCTGTCATACGCCAAGGACTCCTCCATGGGGTTGAGGTCTTGGCGTTGGATATTTTCTATGAGGGCAAGCTCCAGCCGCTCCTCCTCGGATGCTTTTCTTATTATCACCGGGACCTTGGTTAGACCCGCCAGAGTGGCAGCGCGTAAACGGCGCTCACCTGCTATTAATTCATATGCGTCATTTTTGCTTTGATTTATCAATAGCGGCTGCAGAATACCCTTTTCTTTTATAGACGCGGCCAGCTCAGTCAGCCCGGCTGAATCCATCTCTTTCCTGGGTTGATATGGATTTGGAATGATTTTTTCAATGTCGCACAAAAAATAAGCCGTGTCTGTTCCGGACAAGTTGCCATCGTCCAGGTCCAGGGTGTCAGGAAGCAATGAGCGCAATCCTCGTCCGAGGCGATCGTTTTGGTTTTTCATTTCTCTTTCCCTGTTCTTATTGGTTCACTTGTTTTTTTATGAATTCTCTTCCCAGGTTCATGTAGGCGAGTGCCCCGCTTGATCTTTTGTCATATTCAACAACGGGCTTGCCATAACTCGGACACTCGCTTAAGCGAACATTTCTTGGAATAACAGTGTTGTATACTTTTTCTTTGAAATGATTTTTTACTTCCTTGGCTACTTGATAGGTTAGCTTGTTTCGCCGGTCGAACATTGTCAACAAGAGGCCCTCGATCTTGAGGTTTCTGTTGTAGGAATGCTTGACGAGGCGGATTGTTCGAATAAGCTGACTCAGTCCTTCCAAGGCAAAATATTCGCACTGCAAAGGAATGATTACAGAGTCGGCCGCAGAAAGGGCGTTTATGGTGAGAAGCCCTAATGACGGAGGGCAGTCTACAAAGATAAATTCGTAATTGCCGCGAAGGGGGTCCAGCAGTTCGAGTAGGTATTTTTCCCTCTTCATCGCTGACATCAACTCCACTTCAACCCCAATTAGGTCAACGTGCGTTGGCAGGACGTCCAGATTTTCTATGTGGGCTGCCTGCCGTATTGTTTTAGCAACCTGTTTTTTGTCTAGGTAACAATGATACAGATGTCGCTCCATGTCTTTTATGCAGATCCCTAACCCGCTCGAAGCATTGCCCTGTGGGTCCGAGTCAACAACAAGCACTTTTTTGCCCAATTTTGACAGGGAGGCGGCAAGATTTATTGTAGTGGTTGTCTTGCCCACCCCACCCTTTTGGTTCGCCAGGGCAATTATTTTTGCTTTGTTCATGGTTTTGCCATCTCTCCGTCGGTGAAGTTTGTGGTGTGTCTTTGTTATTCTGTGTTTAAAAACCATGTGGAGGCATAAGACAACCTTTTTTTTAGTACCTTAGAATTTGTTTTCGTGTAAAAAATGGCAAGAAATTTAAAAATTCTTTTGAAATAAACAACTTACCTCTACTGTTAAGGTACTTATACCCCTCAAGGGGGTACTGAAAATAGTGCAGGACCTTAATTGTTTCCAGTTTATCTGGGTGAAGGATGCACAAGAAAGAAAGCCTAGCCCTTTGCGTCTGGCGGGAATGTTTCACGTGAAACATTCCCGCCAGACGCAAAGGGCTAGGCTTTCTTTCTTGTGCATCCTTCACCCAGATAAACTGGAAACAATTAAGGTCCTGCACTATTTTCAGTACCCCCTTGAGGGGTATAAGTACCTTAACAGTAGAGGTAAGTTGTTTATTTCAAAAGAATTTTTAAATTTCTTGCCATTTTTTACACGAAAACAAATTCTAAGGTACTAAAAAAAAGGTTGTCTTATGCCTCCACATGGTTTTTAAACACAGAATAACAAAGACACACCACAAACTTCACCGACGGAGAGATGGCAAAACCATGAACAAAGCAAAAATAATTGCCCTGGCGAACCAAAAGGGTGGGGTGGGCAAGACAACCACTACAATAAATCTTGCCGCCTCCCTGTCAAAATTGGGCAAAAAAGTGCTTGTTGTTGACTCGGACCCACAGGGCAATGCTTCGAGCGGGTTAGGGATCTGCATAAAAGACATGGAGCGACATCTGTATCATTGTTACCTAGACAAAAAACAGGTTGCTAAAACAATACGGCAGGCAGCCCACATAGAAAATCTGGACGTCCTGCCAACGCACGTTGACCTAATTGGGGTTGAAGTGGAGTTGATGTCAGCGATGAAGAGGGAAAAATACCTACTCGAACTGCTGGACCCCCTTCGCGGCAATTACGAATTTATCTTTGTAGACTGCCCTCCGTCATTAGGGCTTCTCACCATAAACGCCCTTTCTGCGGCCGACTCTGTAATCATTCCTTTGCAGTGCGAATATTTTGCCTTGGAAGGACTGAGTCAGCTTATTCGAACAATCCGCCTCGTCAAGCATTCCTACAACAGAAACCTCAAGATCGAGGGCCTCTTGTTGACAATGTTCGACCGGCGAAACAAGCTAACCTATCAAGTAGCCAAGGAAGTAAAAAATCATTTCAAAGAAAAAGTATACAACACTGTTATTCCAAGAAATGTTCGCTTAAGCGAGTGTCCGAGTTATGGCAAGCCCGTTGTTGAATATGACAAAAGATCAAGCGGGGCACTCGCCTACATGAACCTGGGAAGAGAATTCATAAAAAAACAAGTGAACCAATAAGAACAGGGAAAGAGAAATGAAAAACCAAAACGATCGCCTCGGACGAGGATTGCGCTCATTGCTTCCTGACACCCTGGACCTGGACGATGGCAACTTGTCCGGAACAGACACGGCTTATTTTTTGTGCGACATTGAAAAAATCATTCCAAATCCATATCAACCCAGGAAAGAGATGGATTCAGCCGGGCTGACTGAGCTGGCCGCGTCTATAAAAGAAAAGGGTATTCTGCAGCCGCTATTGATAAATCAAAGCAAAAATGACGCATATGAATTAATAGCAGGTGAGCGCCGTTTACGCGCTGCCACTCTGGCGGGTCTAACCAAGGTCCCGGTGATAATAAGAAAAGCATCCGAGGAGGAGCGGCTGGAGCTTGCCCTCATAGAAAATATCCAACGCCAAGACCTCAACCCCATGGAGGAGTCCTTGGCGTATGACAGGCTTGCTAAAGAATTTTCTCTGACCCAGGAGGAAATTGCTCAAAAAGTTGGCAAGGAGAGATCCACCGTGGCCAACATGCTTCGCCTGCTGAATTTGCCAGAGTATGCGAAGGAGGATCTTCAAAGCGGAAAAATAAGCATGGGTCACGCCAGGGTCCTTCTTAGTTTGTCAGATAGTGAGATGATTCAGACAGTAAGGAATCGAATAATAAGCCATGGATTGTCAGTTCGCCAGGCAGAAAAATTAGCAAAAGAGATAAAGGGTATAAAGAGGCCTCAAAAAAAACAAAGCCCAAAAAATGCTATTCCTGAGTCATACTGCGCAACACTGGCAAACGATGTAACAAGGCATCTTGGGTCAAAAAGTAAAATTACACAAAACGGTAATCGCGGTAAGCTTGAAATAGAATATTATTCTCTTGAGGATTTGGAGAGAATTCACAGTTTATTACTAAGTGTCCCGGCAGCAAATGGGAGCTCTGTTGCCCAATGAAACAAGACATGTCTAGCTTATCGAGGGATATACTTTCTACCATTGTCGAGAATAAAGAGGTTGCACCAGATATATACTTGATGACACTAGAAGCAAAGCCAATAAGTACCGTGGCTAAGCCGGGTCAGTTTGCAATGATAAAAGTTGGAGACAGCCACTGCGATGATCCTCTCCTAAGAAGGCCCTTTTCTATCCACAATATTTCTGGGGATACGGTGCAGTTTCTTTATAAAGTCTTAGGACGGGGAACACAAATTCTCTCGGCGGCGAAACCAGGAATGGAGATCTCATGCCTGGCACCTCTAGGCAATGGTTTCAATATCCTTTCAAATAAATCACATTGCCTGGTCGGTGGAGGAATGGGCATTGCCCCTCTTTTATTCCTCGCAAAATATATCCGTAAGAACCAGCCGGGGAGTTCGGTTCATGTTCTTCTAGGAGCACGAACCCAAAAAGAACTTATTGCAATAGAGGATTTTGCCAGCCAAAATCTCGACGGCTTAGAAATTGCCACTGACGATGGGACGGCAGGCCATTACGGGCTAGTCACAGAACTTTTAGAAAAGCAAGCATGGTCAACCGGTGAAGTGAATGTATACAGTTGTGGTCCGGAGCCCATGATGAAAGCTGTCGCACATCTCTGTCAAAAAAGAAAATGGCATTGCCAGGTATCACTTGAAGCATTGATGGCCTGCGGAATGGGAGCCTGTCTAGGTTGTGCAGTAAGCCAAAAGGGCCTGGGGGCAAAAAAATACTTGCATGTTTGCTCTGATGGTCCTGTATTCAGTGCAGGGGAGATATGGTAATAATGCAGCGGCCAGACTTAAAAGTAACAATAGGGGGATGGACGGTAAAAAATCCGATCATGACAGCCTCGGGGACCTTTGGCTATGGAGAGGAATTTTCCCCTTATGTCAATCTCGAAGCCCTTGGCGCTATTGTGGTGAAAGGTATTTCTCTACAACCGAGACCCGGCAACCCGCCTCCACGGATCGTTGAAACCCCATGTGGTATGCTTAATGCCATTGGCCTTGAAAATGTAGGCGTTGATAAATTCATCAGTGAAAAAATTCCATTATTTAAAAAATACAACACAGATTTCATTGTTAACATCTTGGGAGACTCAGTTGACGAGTATAGTGCCCTGGCAGAAAGACTTGATGACAGCCCGGTGGCAGCCATTGAGGTAAATATATCATGTCCCAATGTAAAAAAGGGAGGGGTTGCTTTTGGTGTTGATCCAAAAATGGCGCACGAAGTAACAAAGGCTGTAAAGGCGAAAACAACAAAGCCTGTAATCATAAAACTGTCCCCCAATGTCACGGATATTTCCATCATGGCAAAGGCTGCGGAGGAAGGAGGAGCTGATGCCGTTTCCCTCATAAATACCCTGCTCGGGATGGCAATTAATCATGCAACAAGAAAACCTCGTCTTGCCAATATCGTTGGCGGTCTTTCAGGTCCAGCAATCAAACCAATAGCTTTACGCATGGTATGGCAGGCTGCTTCTGCGGTAAATATCCCTGTAATAGGAATTGGTGGGATACGAACAGCAGAAGATGTTGTTGAATTTCTGCTGGCTGGCGCAACTGCTGTTGAAATAGGGACAGCGAATCTTATAGATCCGGGTGTAAGTGGTCAAATTGTTGAGAGTCTGAAAGATTATTTGAAACATAATAATATTATGACGGTCACAGACCTTATAGGATCCTTGAACACGGAATAATGATGCACTCGAAAAAAGTCGTGATTTGAATTATCACCACCATTAACATCAATTGGTTAGTAGAGATTCACGCGACCTATGAGTGCTTTTCGAAGTCGGAGTTTATACCCCTCAAGGGGGTACTGAACTGAGTCCCTAAATCCTTAATGTTTTTTCAGTTTATCTGGGTTAGCGTGCTTATCTACGAATACATCAATAATGTCTTTTCTCAATAATATTCGACTGTATGTTTCTGTTTTTCTCGACCGTCAGACACCCTGGTATGTCAAGCTTGTCATTGCAGCAGGCATATTTTACCTGGTAGTTCCTATCGATTTCATTCCAGATCATATCCCTTTCATGGGTTTTCTTGATGATGTAACAATTGGGACAGCCCTTATTGTACTCGCGCTCCGCATGGTTCCAGATGACATTATCGACAGACACACAAAAAGAAACAAATGAAACCTGATAAAAAAGAACTATTACAGGCCATCTTTGAGGTGTATGAAGAATGGACTGATAATAAAAAGTTTGCGTGCCAGGAGGGCTGTGCCGCATGCTGTACACAAAACGTCACCATGACCGCAGTGGAAGGTGAACTTCTTCTCCAACATATCAGGGAACATAAGTTGGAGAAGTGGTTTGCAGACCGCCTGCAAAACGGAAATAGAGAAATAACAAAACGACCTGTAATGACCCATAATGCTTTTGCCCGAAATTGTCTGAAAGGGGTTGAGACCAACATGGGAGATCCACCCCGTCAGCAGAAAGCGTGCCTTTTTCTTGCAGAGGACAACAGTTGCAAAGTTTACGGGGCCAGGCCCTTTGGCTGCCGCTGTTTTTCCTCCCTGGAGGATTGCCGAACATCTGGAATTGCCAAACAGCCTGACGAACTTTTAGCAATAAACACAGTAACAATGCAGGTTATTGAACATCTAGGCCAAAAAGAATTCTGGGGAAATATCTATGATGTCCTGCTGGCGCTCTGTAGCCTCACTGGCAATAACGACATAGCGGGATTGTTCCATAAAAAAAGTCAGCTTACAGCAGCGAATACGAGGCTCCTCAGGGCAGAACCTCTTCCAGGTTTTCTCATCATGCCGGAAGAGCAGGAGAATGTCGGTGAATATTTAGAAGCGCTCTTTAAAAAGGAAATACAGGGTAAATCTTTAGAACATATCCTCAACAACAAATAACTATTCCGCCAAAAGCTCTCATGTTTCAAATTCTGCATAGCGAAACTTATTCAGCAGTGCTCCAGATGTGTGCGCCCCGAAGGAAGTGCCCTTGGGGTGCAAGCGGGCCTGCGAACTATAGTAAGCCTATGTGAGTAGGCACGATCGTGCGCAGATGGAGTGCTGCTGAATAGTTACAACAACAAATAGAAAATCGGGACACAACTAATGCAAAATAAAAAAATTGCTCTACCCAAGATCGACTGGAACGAAATAGAGACGGTCATGCTTGACATGGATGGAACCTTATTGGACAAACACTTTGATGATTATTTCTGGGAAGAACATGTTCCAGAGGTATACGCGAGAGAAAACAAACTAAATTTCTGGAGTGCCCATGAGACACTCATGGCGAAATATAAAAGCAGGGAAGGCACCCTTGACTGGACAGATATAAATTATTGGTCCGATCAGTTAGGACTTGACCTCGCAGACATGAAAGAAAAAATGAACCACTTAATTCAAGTGCATCCCTATGTCATAGATTTTCTGAAATTTTGTCAGTCTAAAGAAAAAAAGATCCATTTAGTAACGAATGCTCATAGTAAAACTTTGTCTATCAAAATGGCAAAAACAGAGATTGAGTCCTATTTTGATCGTATTATCTGCTCTGAGGAAATTGGCCTACCAAAGGAGGATCCTGCCTTCTGGAAGCGCCTCGCAGAAAAGACCGGCTTCAAAAAACAATCCGCACTCCTGGCCGATGATAATGAAGCGGTACTTGCCAGTGCAAAGCAATATGGAATCCGCCACCTCGTTTTTGTAGCTAAATCAAGCAGCATGAAGCCTGTTGTATACGCTGCAGACTACCCCTCGATAATCTTTTTTAAAGAGCTGATGGAATAGTAATAAATTTGCAAAAAATCGTAATTTGAATTATCGCCCCAGTGATATCAGATAGTTACAAAAGATTAACGCGGCGTATGAGTGCTTTTTACGAATACGTCAAGAGTGATGAACGTGTAGAAAAACCAATCGTACTGTTGAAGATGGCTACAACTTCACAAGATTAATTTCTCCCCAGGCTCCCAGTTTGGGCCCCATAACAATAACGACACCAATTACGCCGGAAAGTCCTTTTGCTATCGTCAGTGCGTGATCCAGGTCTTCAGCTTTTTTTATTTCATTTCCTAGACGGGTAGCTGCAGCATCTGCCAAAGCAACAGAGGGGGAAAGGACTGTAACCGAATCGGCCTGGCCAAGGCTGAGAGAATGTCCGACAGTTCCTGAGGATGTGCAAACACCGAGAGGCATCATTGTTTTCGGTATCTTAATCCCAATACGATTAGAAAGAGGAGAAGGCCCTGCAAAAATGGCTGCGACACACTCTTTGGACCGGTTGAGAAAAACATCTCCTCCATTTTCTACAGAGATTTCGCTAAACCCCTCTGCCATGAGATCTTGGCCAACATACCCAGCTATTGCCCCGGCAACAGCAGCCATAGGGCCGACACCGGCAAGGGTCCCAGCGGAAAGCATCTCTTTTACAATAGGTGGTGCGAGAGGATCTGAGGGTAAAGCCGTGAGAGAAGTCAAAAAAGAAGGCTGGGAAGCAATATAATTTTCGATCTGAGTACGGTAATGTATAATAGAATTGGTTGCCTGTTGTGCCACATCGGCCACTGCAAAAATATGAAGATCTGTCTCACCCACTTTGGCTTCTGAAGCAATAAGACCTTCGGTGTCAAGCTGTAACCGATACTCTCGCTCGGTATAAGCGAAAGGTGATTTTTTCTGCTCATGTTTCATAATAAATGAGTTGTAGGGCTGTGATTAACTTCTAACCCACTAAAGTGGAAGTTGATATAAATTTTTTAGGATAAGTGCCTTGGCGGTAGATATAACTACCTTATTTTAAAAGTATTTCCTGGGTTTCTTGTTTTTTATGACAGCTTCTCAGGCGTAAGGCGCTAAATTATTTGATTCCCTTTATTCATCAAATGAAAAACGAGGAAGGAAAAGAAGCAATTATTATTTTTACCCGCTTTCCTGTTCCAGGGCAAGCCAAGACAAGGCTCGCCCCATACCTGGGCAAAGACAGAGCTGCCGATCTACA
>WTAT01000352.1 GCA_013139415.1 Desulforhopalus sp. | reverse complement strand
GCATCTGTGAGCGGTGTTTCTGGAAGCAGAGTAGGAAATTGAGTAGTCATGATGCCGGCAGCTGTGAATTTCATATTTTATCTCCCAAACGACATGCTGAAAATGTGAATTATTGGCGGCTACAGTTGCAGAAAAATATCATTAACAAAGGCCATTCTGAAGTTTATGCTATTTAAAGTTTATGCTATTTATTTTACGGCGTCGGAACACTATTTTTAATGCCTTACTCCAGATTTTCTGTCATTCAGTTCAATACCCCCTCGGAGTCTGTCGCTTACCTAAGACAAACAAAAAAAACCTTGTCTTAGCAAATTGCTACTTTATATTTACAAATATGCAAGGAATAATTCTCCCTATATTGGCACTGATATTTGGAAATACCATATCTGAAATAATTACTGTTCAAACATGACAGGAATTACAAGAATGCTTAAATAATAATATCATTTACTAGTGGTAAGGAAATTTTACGAGAGTCCAGCAATGAACAAAGAGGATGAGCCTGTAAAACAAGACATACCCCCATTAGATGAGACCAGATCACCTAAACCAGACACTTTTGGTCTAAAATCATTACGGGCTTTGCGGCGCCTGTCAGACAAAATTCTCAAAGAAAAAACTATTTCATCACCGGATCAACAGGACTCCCTGTCAGCCGAGGAATCCCAGCGGGTTATCTATGAGCTCCAGGCACATCAGGTTGAGCTTGAGGCACAGAATGAGGAGCTACGACAGACTCAGGAGAACCTTGAACTCTTACGAGCACGCTATTTTGACCTCTATGACTTGGCACCGGTCGGCTATTGTACGATCGACGAAAAGGGCTTGATCATTGAGGCGAACCTTACCGCCGCTAATCTTCTCGGAGTAGCACGGGGCTCGCTGGTCGGGCAGCCGGTCACCAGGTTTATTAATAATGAGGATCGGGATGACTACTATCAGTACCGCAAGCAACTCTTTGATAACAATACAGCACCCCAGAACGATTTGGTTCACAAAACATCAGGGCAAACAACTGGGCCAAGTGCATGTGAACTGAGGATGCTAAAAAAAGATGGAACTGTTTTCTGGATAAATTTAAGAGAGATTGTCGCTAAGGGCACCGACAGCACGCCTGTCTACTGGGTTGTGTTGACTGACATCACCGAGCGCAAGCAGTCAGAGGAACAACGGGTCAAGTCCGAAGCCAAGAAACGTCATATGCAGAAAGTCCAGAGCCTGGAACTGTTGGCAGGCTCTATCTCCCACCATTTTAACAACCATCTTCAGATCGTGATGGGTAACCTTGAGATGGCCTTGGATAGCTTGCCGGGTAATGGAGCGGGTCGAGAAAATTTGCTCAATGCAATACGAGCTACTCATCGCTCTTCGGAGGTAAGCGGACTGTTGCTCAGATACCTCGGTCAGAATAATGCCAAGCTGGAGCGACTGAACCTGTCCGAGATTTTCCAGCAGAATCTCCCTGGTATTGAAGCTGCCATGCCCAACGGCATAAGTCTAAAGACTGAGTTAAAAAGTCCTGGTCCAGTTGTTAACGGCAATGCACGTCAATTACAGAAAATCTTGACCTGTTTAATCACCAACGCATGGGAGTCCATTGGTGACCGTGCCGGCATAATTAAAGTAGTGATAAAAACTGTTCAGGCACCTGACATTTCAACCTCTTATATCTCGTATAACGATTGGTCACCCTCCGGTGAAAATTTCGCTTGCCTGGAAGTGACAGACACAGGACGCGGTATGTCCGAGGAAGAGATGGGCAAAATCTTCGATCCATTTTTTACAACCAAAACCATAGGTAGAGGTCTGGGGCTGGCAGTGTCCATGGGTATCGTCAGGTCATGGGATGGGATGATCTTTGTAAAGAGCGCGTTGAGGGAGGGGAGTTGTTTCAGTGTTCTGCTGCCTCTCGTCGAGGGAGTGGTTCCCGATCAATCGGAGATTTTGACAGAACATGGAAATATAAAGACAGCAGGAACTGTGCTGCTCGTAGATGATGATGCCATTTTGCTTGAGATAATGGAGCACGTTCTACAAAACCTCGGTTTTAAGGTATTTGTAGCAGATAGTGGAAAAGAGGCTGTAGTTTTGTTGCAAAAGCATCAGGACATTATTGATTATCTCATCACCGATCTTTCCATGCCGGATATGGACGGTTGGGAAACCCTGGCTGCCCTGCGTAAAATTCGGCCAGACCTGCCGGCTGTCCTATCCAGCGGCTACGATGAAACCCAGGCGATGAGCGGTGACCATGATGAGTCGTTTCAAGGCTTTCTACACAAGCCATACACAAAGGCTGACTTAAACAATGTCCTGGGCCGAATCCTGGGGAAATTATCAAAAAATGCTTGAAATGAAGTCTGTTAACCTCTGGTCCTTTATCCTGCCAAATGAAAGCTCAAATTTACCGCTTGAGGAATTTTTGGTGCCAACAACAAAGGTGGAAGATTTGAGGGAAGCAGCGGCCTTGGATGGGACTGACTATGGGGCAATTATTAATTGCTACGTCCAGCAAGGACTGCAAGACAGTAGGGCAGATGTTCAGCGTTTAAAATCGTTGTAATATACAATCAGTTGTTGGAGTGACTATTTGGCCCGGTTCCCTCGAAGTTGGGTATAGTTGTTGGAACAAGGCAACAGGGAGCGATTCGCTAAGATATTCAAAGCTCGAATCGTTAAAGCACGGCATCTGCCCGGAAAGGAGGAACCATGTCACGTCGCTATTCAAAACTATCTGATCATTGGCTGTTTCTCTCACTTATCATAGTAACTTCCCTGCTCTGCCATCTGGAGTGGAGGGTCGTTCCGCGTCTTAGCTTCAATTCAGCGATAATATAAGAGGAAAAGAGGGGGCCTCATGCATAAGAACAATCGTAATGCAAGGATTCTGATTCTCGGTGCGGGGCCGGGAGGGCTTTCGGCCGCGTACTATTTGCGGCGGTATGGCTACAAGAACGTTACGGTCTTTGAAAAACTGGGACGAGTGGGCGGACTGTGCCGTTCCGTTACCGAGGACAACCAGTCCTTTGATTTGGGTGCGGCGGTGATCTCACCCGCCTACCGCGAAGTACTCAAAATAGCTCGTCAGACCGGGGCACGCCTGGAAAAGGTTATCGGTACGGCGGCGTTCTCGCTGGAAAATGGTGAGAGCGGCAAGCCTTACCATCGGCTGTTGGACTATCTGGCAGGAGGTTCGTTATGGACCGAGTACT
>WTAT01000575.1 GCA_013139415.1 Desulforhopalus sp. | reverse complement strand
CTGCAAATCGATACTATCCGTCAAATAGCCGATTCACCTGTAATTTTTAAACGAGGTGAGTTTTTACAGAGAAACGGAGCATTTAGCCGGCTCCACGAGCAAAGTGGAGAAGGGCGGTATATATATGAAGTGGACGGGAATTATGGTAATTACCGGACTGAAGTTGTCTTGAACGGCGCAGTCAGCTGTCAGTGTGATTGTCCCTATCCCGGACCCGGCTGCAAACACATTGTGGCGATACTGCTCGAGTTGTTTGACCAACAGGGTGATATGGATGAACTACCCATCGCTGCTGAAGCCCCCCAAATGGAATACCTGTCCTACGAGGAGATCAAGCAGCATGCGCTTGAAGATCGCCACAAACGGGCAAAAAAGGAAGAGTTTAAGGTGACTCAGGGGGATATGTTGAAAGGCGATCACCTGGTAACGACGGTGAAGGGGCGGCAGTATCAGGTGACTCTGCATAATCCTGCGGCGGGTGTTGGTCACTGTTCCTGTCCTGATTTCTATTCCAATAAGCTTGCCACCTGCAAGCATCTGATCTTTCTCAGCTCCTTTCTTCAGGGGCAAGAGGGATTTACTGATCGCCTCGGTCAGGAGAATTTCCCCTACATCGATATCTTTTGGGACAGTGCTGCCGGAAAACCACACCTTTTTCATGAACGTAGTCGTGAAGACAATGGCCAGGAACTGACCGACCTGCTCTTAGAAATATTTGACGAGCAACACCTCTTTCGCAGGGAAAATGCTGCCGATTTTATACCGTATCTGGAAAAGCTGGAGCATTATAAACAGGTCCGTGTCCAGGAACCTGTCATGCGCAGGCTGACAGATGCTGCCACAGACCACGAGTTGTCCCAGGCCGCTGCCAAACCTTTGTCGGATATCTCCCGGTACCTGAAGGTGGTTCCCTATGGTTACCAGGAAGAGGGCATTAAATTCGGGCTCTATAAAAAGGCTGTGCTGATCGGTGATGAGATGGGCCTTGGCAAAACCCTGCAGGCCATTGGGCTGAGCATCTTTAAAAAAGATATCTTTGGTTTTCGTACGGTACTGGTTGTTACGCTCAGTTCGTTAAAGCAGCAGTGGCAGCGGGAAATTGAGCGTTTCAGCGATGAAAAGGCCTGCATAATCGCCGGTAATGCCAAAAAGCGCAGGGAGCAGTATAGCACGGATACCAGTCTCTTTAAGATTACCAATTATGAAGCGGTCCTCCGGGATGTGACAATAATTGCCCGGCTGAAACCGGATGTGATCATCCTGGATGAGGCGCAGCGGATTAAAAACTTCGAAACAAAAACCGCCGAGGCGGTAAAGAGTCTGCCCCGGCAGCATGCAATTATACTGACGGGTACGCCTTTAGAGAATAAGCTGGAGGATGTCTATTCCCTGGTACAGTTTCTCGACCCGGAACTGCTCAGCCCTCTCTGGCAGTTTGCGGCTGATCATTTTCTTCTTGGGCGTAGCAAAAAAGGAAACATCCTTGGCTATGTCAACCTGAACACCTTACATGAAAAACTTAAACCTCTTGTCATCCGCCGTCGCAAAGAAGAGGTGCTTGATGAACTACCCGAGTTGATCGTCAACGATTATTATATCGATCTGCATCAGGAACAGGCGGAAATTCACGCGGGATATTCCAAATCGCTTCTGCCTTTGCTGAATAAAAAATTTCTCACACCGATGGATCTGCGGCGTATCATGACCCTGCTCCTGAAAATGCGCCAGACCTGTGATTCGACCTATCTGATAGACAGGGAAACAAATATCTCACCAAAGCTCGATGAACTGGCCAATATCCTGGAAGAACTCATCAAACAAAATGGGCGAAAGGTGGTGATCTTCAGCGAATGGACAACCATGACCATGCTTATCGGCAAACACCTTTCCCGGGAGGAAATTCCCTTTGTTGAGCTGTCCGGCAAGGTCCCGGTTGTCAAACGCCAGGCTCTAATCGATGAATTTAACACTAATCCTGACTGCAAGGTGTTTTTGTCCACCGATGCCGGGGGAACGGGGCTGAATCTTCAGGCCGCGGATTGTGTGGTGAACTTTGAGCTGCCCTGGAATCCGGCAAAGGTTAATCAGCGAATCGGCAGGGTCAATAGAATTGGACAAAAAAGCAAATGTATCAATGTTATCAATTTGATAGCGAAGTATAGCATTGAAGAAAGGATCATGGCCGGGATCAAATTAAAAGGGGATCTCTTTGACGGTGTTTTTGATGGCGGAAAGGACGAGGTGATGCTCTCCCGGGAAAAACGTCAGGAAATGGTCAATCAGCTGCGCGAAATGATGGGGGAAGCAGTCGAGATGGTGCCGACGGAACCAATGCCTGCCGAGGAGCTTGCTGAAGATACGCCACATTTCCTTAACCCGGAGGTGTTAAAGGACGAGGTCGATTTTGTAGCTGAAGAGGGCGTTGAGCCGCTTGAGGAACAGATCTTGCCAGAAGAGGGGGGTGAACCCGAGGGCGAGCCCGCCGAAAAGATGGAAGAGGTCTTGAATCAGGGGATGGGCTTTATCAGCGGTCTGTTGGAGATGGCTACAGGAAAGAAGCTGGGCGTTGCCGAAGGTGGTGAAAAGATGGTGACTCTTGATAAGGAAACCGGAGAGGTGACGCTCAAATTTACCCTGCCCGGTTTTTCTAAAGACTAACCCCGGTAAACTGGAAAATGCAATTGCTGCTATTTCATTGATCAACATGATCCAGTGATTGTTTGCCGGTCATACTTGTAATATTTATTGCCCAGATCCGTAGTCCGTTTAAAGGAAGGGTATCAAGGTTCCATTCTTTTTCCGAATATTGGGCCATGATATGTTTTAGTCCTTTAATTTTATCCTCAGGCGACGATAACTCTTTAACTTTTCCAAAGCCAATCACGGTCTGAAATGAGAATGACCAGTTGCAAGGTTTGGTTTCGTCTACAATGACCTCCACTCCTGATTCGAATTCGAAGCACACATTGTTATTAATCGAAAGTATATCTATTTTTTTGCCATCTTTGGCTGAATGGAAATACAGGGTCTTGCCATCATAGCCAAACGAGACAGGAATGATGTACGGGACATCATCTTGAGACAATGCCAGCCTGCACACCTGACACTTTTTAATAACCTGAGATATCTCATCCATACTGCTTATCTCTTTGTCTTTTCTTCTCATTGTGACCTCCTGGTCTTGCGTTCTGTTCTCATTGGCAGCGAATTCGATTTGGATATTTTCCTTTTTCGATCACCTTTCTAAGGCAGTTTCATGATGGAAACCTGGCTAGTACTTTCCAACCGGCGCCAGGTAGATAGTGAACTGATCTTCGCCATCTACCTGGATCAATTCGTCCATGGCCTCCTGGTCATAGGCCGCGATCGCACAGGTTCCTGCCTGAATCGCCTCACAGGCGAGATAGAGATTTTGGCAGACATGACCGGCATCGAGCAAAATCACCCTGTGGGCTGCCTGGAGGTAGCGCCACTCCATTCGATAAGGTACGGTCGTCCAGACAAAGACCACCGCGCTGTCTGCGACAAAATTCTGCCCCAGCACTGCCCGGGAGAGTCTGGTTTTACTCTCTTTGTCTGCCGAGTATATTAAAACAAGCTCATTGGAAAGAGGAAGATAACGGTAGAGTCCCGGGGGGATTTTCTCCATCCTATGGATGAAAAGGTAGGTTTCAAAACTATGCCTGGCTCCTGCTGAAGGAACTGTGCGGAAATGAGGAGGCTGCTCACCTGGACTTCTTTGGCCCTGTGTGGCCCAGAGGAGAAATGCCAGTTCTTCAACTTTCAGGTACTCGTCACTATAGTTTCGTCTGCTTCGTCGATTACCAATGGCGTCTGCTAAATCTGTTTCTTGTAGAACAAGACTCCAGGACTCCCTGTCAGGCAGGCTGATGCGGGGTAGCTGTTGATCTACTGGTTCCTCGAGTGGTGGAATGGGCAGCCCTCTGTGCTGGGCACTTGCACGGAAATCGATTGTTTTTCGGAGGCTGTCTTTTAAAAAATCACGATTATGTTGGAACTCAACCATGGAATATCTCCTCGTTTAAGAACAAAAACTCTCTAACATTCTCCTCTTTCGGGCAAAAGGTTGTCCAATGGGCGCCGTAGCAAAAACTCATAAAACAGAAGATAAAGAAGGGCAACTGCGTAGGAGATAAAAATACCACCATAGACGCCGAACTGTGGAAAGGTGAAGTAGACTGAACATGAAAATATCACTATTGCCAGCATTCCCAAGGGGATTTCCCGAAAAAGTGCCGAGATTGTTTGGCTGCCATAGTGGTAATGCAGGACCCAGACTGTTGGTAAAACGGTTGTCGGAAAAGCTGCAAAAATACCTGACCACCTGGAACCGACAGTTTTTGCCATCGCTGTAATTATGACTATAACCACAGCTGCAAAGAGAGCTCTTGATAATAGAATAAAGGCTGTGGTCGGCACTTTATGGCGGATG
>WTAT01000192.1 GCA_013139415.1 Desulforhopalus sp. | reverse complement strand
TGTCGCAGGGATTGTCGCCAGAATTATGCTTCTCTTTGGTATTGTGAATAAAGAAATGGTTCACCAGACTTATCTCGAACCGATAAAAGATTTTTTCTATCGGTATGGTGGAAAAACCGCCATACTTCTTCTGGTCCTCATAGGTTTCTATCGCTTGTCCGATATCGTGTTAGGAGTCGTCTCAAATGTTTTTTACCTGGATATGGGCTTTAGCAAAAATGTTATAGCGGGGGTCACTAAAACATTTGGTTTGGGTATGACCTTGGTGGGCGGGTTTCTCGGTGGTGTCCTGACGGTCAGGTTTGGGGTGAACAAAATCCTGTTTCTGGGAGCATTCCTTTCAGCAGCAACCAATTTACTCTTTATGCTGCTTGCTCGGACCGAGGGAGGTGTGTCGATGCTGACCGTGGTGATCGGGGCCGATAATTTAAGTGCGGGAATTGCTACCACTGCGTTTATAGCATTTCTCTCAAGTCTTACCAATATTTCCTTTACTGCGGTACAGTATGCAATTTTTAGTTCGATGATGACACTTTGTCCAAAATTGATCGGTGGTTACTCTGGTACAATGGTGTCGGCATTCGGTTATGAAAGGTTTTTCATGGTGACCGCAATCATGGGTATTCCGGTACTATTATTGGTTGTGGCGGCAAGAAAAGCTGTTTGCAGAGAGTGAGTACAATATGTGAGGCGCTTCTACAAAACACCTGTTTGCAGGAAATTACTTGAAGTACAGAGTCCGCTATCTATGATTGTGTTGTTGTCCCAGATGGCGAACCATTGCCTCTATGATATGATCTGCCTGAAAAGATACTCCTGCCTGATACCCTGGTTCATCTAGTTGTTTGTGACACCATTTTACCTGGCCGGTAAGCCCATGGAGTGATTGTGGTAACGAGTCGTCGAAAGAAAATTGTATCACAGAATCATATAACAGTGGTTTGTCAGTTGCCACGCGCATACCGCCCTTACTTACATCGATTGTGTTGGCGCTGGATGAAAAAGGTGGCTCTTGTTTGTCGGATCCGGATATTTTAACCAGGGTGATCGCATGCGAGGTCTGAATTCGCAAATATTTTCGGCGATTTTCTTCGGATTTCCGAACGTTTTCCAGTAAAGAAATTTGGTTTTCCGAATGATGTGTATATTGCTTACACGCTGTGAAATGAGGACTTTCACAAAAATTTTTAACATGATCGTCTAGAGGAATGAAAAGACCGCCGTTACAAATACTGCATTTCATTGATGAAGTTGTCCAAAAAGGACATTTCACATAGCCTGTGCGATTTTTGACAGTCACTGTAATCTCGCATTCATAAAATGGAATAAACTAAAAACCAATAAATATCTGTTGTTGGAATGCAAAATTAATGCCTGTTTGGTTGTTGCGGCCTATTTGTGGTCTTTAGGGGAAATCTGATATCGTTTCATCTTGTCATAAAAGGCAGTCTTACCTATGTCAAGCTGCTGAACTGTATTGGCTACATTGCCATGATTTTTTCCCAGTGCAAACACGATGATATCCTTTTCGATATCGGCAACCATCTCTTTCAACGTATATCCATCCAGCCGTTCCAGATAATTTTTTTGCGGTGCCTGCTCCTTATTTCCAGGCTGCATGTCAAAAAAGAGTTCATTCTCTGTTATAAGATTGTTTTTGGCCATAAGCACCGCACGTTGGATGACATTTTCCAATTCTCGAACATTACCCGGCCAATCATGTTCAACCAGACGTTCCAGGATTGACTGGGGTAAAAAATTGATATCCTTTTTGAACGCCTGACGATACTTTCTGATAAAATGAGTAGTGAGATCAATTAGATCATCCTTTCGTTCACGTAAGGGTGGTATCGAAATATTGATGATATTCAGACGATAAAAGAGATCAAGTCGAAAGCTTCCATCCTGAACCATTGAGGCAAGGTCTCGATTGGTCGCAGCAATAACCCTGACATCAATTTTTACGGGCATATTTCCGCCAACCCGAATTATTTCTCCGTCTTGCAGGACTCTTAACAGGGCTGCTTGCATTCGTGGGCTGATGTCGCCTATTTCATCAAGAAAAATAGTTCCACCGTCAACCACTTCAAATTTACCAATTCTTTTGCCCTCAGCCCCGGTAAAAGCACCTTTTTCATGGCCGAAAAGATCACTCTCCAAAAGAGAATCAGAAATAGTGTTGCAGTTGATTTTAAGGAAGGGTTTGTTGTTTCTGTTGCTGCTTTCCCTGAGCAGGTTTGCAACGAGCTCCTTGCCTGTTCCGGATTCTCCCGTTATGAGGATTGTTGCGTCCGATTTAGCTACTTGAAAAACCATATCGCGGAGTTCGCTAAGAGCACGACTGGAACCAACCATCTTCCCTTCGGCGGGTTGTTCTTTGAGGTGTTCCTTCAATGAATTGAGTTCATTGGCCAGTTTCTTCCGCATTATCTCGCTTTCTTTCAATTCATTGATTTTATGTGAAAGAATAGTTTCTATACTATTGTGAAAAAGAGAGAGTTCAGCGAACTGGTTTTTGTTTTCGGTGAGGTCGCGCATGAACAACCAGTAAAGCGAATCCCCTTTATAACCTCTAAAAGGTGCAAGAGTATATTCTAGATGGGACTCCAGAAAGGTGGTTTCCAGGGTAGCGCCTATTTGATTGTCCTTAATAGTCTGTGTAACTAATTCAAGAAATTTAGAGATTGTTGCCTTCTCTTCTTGTGAGGTGTTCTTGGGTAGTTTACAAAGATCACCCAAAAACATCCTGGAACTGGGGTTCATATATTCTACCGATTCACTGTCTTTGACCAGCAGGACCATTGCCGGTATAGTTTCAAGCAGATTTCTCTGGTTGGAGATGATTCTGTTGAGGTCTTGAGTTGAGCTTTCCATAATGATGCAATATATCGTAACTGTGTGTGAACCTAACCCCGGTAAACAGGAAGAAAATGGGATCAATGGCCTTTGATGGTTATATTGGCCTTGGTGCTCACTTTTAAGTTCCTTGATTCAAAAGACTCTCTAGATTTCTTGTTTTCATCCCCTGGGATAAATGACAGACTCCGAGGGAGGCTTGAAAAGAGCACCCCCCTCAAGGGGGTATTGAACTGAATGACAGGCTTTCAGGCGTAAGTCCCTGGATGGTCGTACTGTTGGATCAGTGATATTGTTATTTCATACGTTTGTTATATTATACAATGAATAAAAATAAAAGAGTGTAAAATCCAGATTTGCGAAAAAGTTCTGTTTTTCGAACATTTATAATCTGCATCGTTGAAATGAATAACAGCAGGTGGCTTAAAGGAGTTTTTTTTTGTTAACACCTTTTTGTCGTCTGGTACGCAAAATCAGAAAATCATTTTTTTCTGGTGGATTTTTGCTTGGGCCAGAGGAACCCTGGTTTACCCCTCTTTTTTCTTAGCCAATCCATGCTGTGCTGTATTTTTTGCTGGGCAATAAGGGTTTTAACGAGTCCTTTCTTGCCAGGAAAGGAGATAAGGAGGGTGCCGAGCAGGATAGTGAGCAGCCCCTGACCGGGGAGAAAGAGCATGACTATTCCTGCCAGGAGAAGGAGCATGCCTAAACTGTTGCGAAATATAGTCATAATTACAGAGCCGATAGAGGGAAGATTGGTGGGTCTATCGTTATGGTCCAATTTAAGAAAACAATCCTGTGGAAGTCTTCCAACAGCCCATGGAATTAGCACAAGGCTAAGGACAAAGGTAAAAAGAGAAAGCACAGCGAGCCACCCTAGCAGGGGCTGTAAAAAATTGGATCCGAAAAGGGATTCTAATTGAGCCCTCATAGTATAAACCGATGATTCTGGATGGAAGATTCAATAAATGAGCCTGTTGATTTACGGCCTTTTCGCCCGATATCCGCGTTATGTGAAAAAAATAATCATCGAAATATTAAGTATATGTCTCCGGTTATTTTTTTCACATGCCTTGATATCAAACGAAAATACTCATAAATCAACAGACTCATAAATATTACAGGGGCCGCCGAGAAAGACCAGTTTCTGTTCATCGGTTGATGGCTTTAAGAGTGATGATAACGCCATTGGTTGGTCTCTCCGACTCACCAGCCAGGCTGTCTGGTTTTACGATTGATAATCGCCCAGGTTGCAGGGCAAATTGATCGGTAAAGTACTGATACAGGATATCGATTCGCTTTTGTGCAAGTTCAAGAAGCATTGCTTCGTCGATCACGATCGGTGCTGGTTGGATTGGTGTAAAACCAGTCAGAATTTCGGTAGGAATATCCTGTTCAATGAATTTATCGTTTGTTTCAGCCTTATCTTGATGTTCTTCAAGACTTTTTTCGTAAAGAGTCTTTTTCTCCTGCCATCTGAGAAAGAGCTTTTCATTTTCTTTTTCGACACGCTGTTGTTCAATGACTTTAAGGCGTTCCTTCATGCCCATGCTGTCAATTCGTTTATCGATTCCACCTGACAGGACAAGCCCAACGTGTGGATGGGCTATGAGAAGAGTGGCGTAACGGGTCAGCACTTTTCGTCCCGGTTCAGAGAGCATGAACTCACCTGGCTGGAATTCGATAAATTCATTACCGATAAGGTCGGTAAAATCTCCTGTCGCAAGCAGTAAGGGAGAAACGGAGCCTTTGATAATCTGTCTTTGAAAAGATGTGAGGAGTTCATCAAAGAGAGAGGTTTTTGCCACCGGTGCTGTTCTGAGGAAATCGAAACGGAGCTGAAGAGTATCGTCTGTGCCCCTGAGTAGAGCCAGAGGGAGAGCTAAGTCAGAGGTTGTTGCAGGCGGTTCAATATCAATGAGATCTATATCAATGAGATCTATAGTGCCGGAATTCATATACTGCTGATCCTGCCAGGTACAATCGAGTGTCAGCTTAAATTCACCGTTACTGGTGTCTAAATCAGTTTCTGACAAAAGTTGTTTATGAAAGGACGCCAGCGGGTAGTTTTCGAGGGAAAAATGAAATGTTCCATTTGTTTTCTGCGCAAAAGGATCAATCTCACCCTTGATAGCAAAAGGAGTGTCGTCTAATTTTCCGGTAAAGGAAAAAACGCTCTTGCTGGTGGCAGTAGTTTTGTGAATATCTTTAATTTTACCTGCAAAATCGGTAACCTCAGCTTTCCAGTCGGGTGTCAGCCGGTTGTCGTGGATGTTTATCTTGCTGTTTGTAAAAGAAATTTCCCGGATATCAACGGGCGAGATGGTAATCCGTGTTTCGTCTGGGGATCGTTTGTCGTCTGGGGGTCGTTTATCGTCTGTTGGTAAATAATCGTCTGTTGATAAATAATTTTGAAAGAAGTCCTGAAGATAGTGCATGGGGCCATTGTCTGTTTCAGTAATTTTCCAGGAAAATCGGGCCTGATCTATTTCCGCCGAGGTGATTCCGAGGTGAAATGGTTTGGCAGTATAATCCAAGTCCTGGAAAACAGACTTTTGCCAGGAAAAAGGGGGCATCTTTGGACTTCTACGGGAAAAATCCGTCAATTGAATCTCGCCGGAAAAACCCATGGCCGGCAGCTTGAAAAGCCCTTTTCCGCTGAGGTTTCCTTGAAGATCGCTCAGCAAAGGTGATTTGGTAAAAAATGGTAACACCTTTTGTAGAGGCAGTTCGCGAAATCCTGTATTAATTGCCAGGGTAAACGGTGCCAGTGCGACATCTCCTTGAGCTCTAAAGATGCCGCCGGTTTTAGTTGTTCCTGAAATGGAAAGGTTGTTTGATGTTTTTCGGGAACTGTCGAGTTCGTTGGTTTTAAGTGAAACATTGTTAAAAGTGAGTTGAGATCCCGATTTGTTTTGAGAATTAACTGTTACCTTACCTTCAAAGTCAATGCCCTGTAGCCGGTATTTATTTGAATTAAAAGTGGTAAACAGTTCGGGAAGCTTGCCGTATGTAAACAGTGCCGTACCTTTCTGGAACTGTACATTGCCAAAGTTAATAGACTCATCCTCCAGGTTCAGGGGCGCGAGTTTGACGACTGGAGCAGCAAGTATGCTTTTCCCTTTATCCGTGAGGGCAAAATCTTCAATAGAGATCTCAGCATCAATGAGTTTATAGCTAAGGGGCGATTGTTGCCCCTTTCTTGAATAAAGCACGAGCTGTCCTTTTAGATCGGCGACACCTGTCAGTTTAAAGGGGTGATTCGCGCCGGTGGCTCTCAAAAGGTCATTGCAGTCTATTTTTTTAAGAGACAGATCGCCGGTCAAACTATCCGTCGAGTAGAATGACCCTTGCCAGGAAAAAGTGGACAATGAGCCATCTTTTTCTCCACTGAAACTTAATGATCCACCTTTCTGGAGGTTGAGGCTTCCCATCTTGGAGTGGTAGTTTTTTGCACTTAATTGAATGGATTTCCAGCTTGAAGCGGGCTTCTGGTCATTTTTCTTCGGATAAAATCGTACTATTGCGTTGTCTACCAGAAGCAGGTCAATTCTTAAGGAATAAGGAACAACTTCAACCGAACCGGGTGGTGTGGTCTGTCCATCTTGCTTGAGTAGTTGTTTAATATTTCCCGGAAAGTCTTCACCAAAGGAACTGATTGTCGGTTCTTTGACTGTTATCTCAGTCAGGTGAAGTTTTCTGGATACCGGTTGCAGGTTGCCACTGAGTCGAGCTGTCGGTATAGCGATGATGATTGATTCGTTTTTCCTGATAAGTTCGGCACCTGAAACCTGCAGCTGAAAATCAATCGAGAGCTTGTCGCCATCGTTGTTTCGCGGATCGAAAAATAGCTCTATCTTGCCATCAGCCCTTCCTTTTTTAAAGTCCATGGGCAGGCTGAATGGCAGGTAGCCGGAATAGATGGTAAGATCAAGGTCATGAATATTTATCGAGAGTTTGGTCGTCTGATCATTGCCATCTGATTCACCCATTGGTGCCTGCCCGGTGAGTTCTATGGGGCTTCCGTTGACAACAGCGGAAAAATGAGGGCGAAGATATTGGTCTGTTTGAAAGGGGGTATTGGAAAAAGTCGGGAGGTCAAGTTGGATCTTTTCAATTGTATGGGTTTTGCCGGCCGGGGCATCATTGAATTTGATCCTGCTCTTGGTAATCGAGATATTATTGAGAGCAAAGAAAAAAGGAATGTTGGATAAACTCAATAAATCCGATGGATGAAGGTCTTTTTTTGGGCCGAAGATTTGTTGGAAATTGTACGATCCATCTAATTCTTTGGCAAGGTTGAGGTCAAGCTCGCTGATAGTGACTGAATTACAAACCATGCTAAGGCGAAAAAGAGCAACGGGTGCAACATCGGCAAAGAGCGACTGAAGAGACATGATGGAGGTGCCTGATTCCGAAAGAATTCGCATCTCTCCGGTTTCAAACCGGAAGGAAAACGGATTAAATCTTACTGCAGTCGGTTCCAGTATCATCCCTGTTTTTTCCTGGAAATGGTCCGGTAAAATCTTGGAAAAATAGTAGGGGACGCCCAGAAAACCAAGGGTGCTGTAGAGGGCGATAATTATCACAGCCGCAGCAATCCAGCCCCAGGCCTTGATCGGGGAACGTCTCTGACCTTTAGATGTTGTAACGGCCGGTACTCTGTGAGTTTTTTTGGTGTGCTTTTGTAGGGGAGGAGAAGATTCTGGCGGTTGTATGGGAATATTGCCAAAACGATCAGACATAGTAGTTTAATCCAGATAGAAGAATATGGTTATTCATCGAAGAGCGGGCGGCTGGCGCCATAAAAGATTAACTCGTAAAAAGTCAGTTCTAAGCTCCCAGATGGCTAGGTAAAAAGTTTGATATACGCCCCGCAGGAAGTGCCCTTGGGGTACAACGAAGGAGATCGGATTTTTTACGACGCCATCATGAAAAACAAGTCGAAACAAGTTGATGGATATACTTATCGCATTGATACAAATATGTAAATTGAAGATATGATAAGCCACGTATATTTTTGAAAACTCAGTTTCGGGTATACGCAAAACAAAGTTTCTCTTTATGAGGGAAATATTAAAAATTGCAGGAAAAATACTGTTAATAATGAACTACCCTGTGCTATAGTTCTACTACCGTGATGTTTCGTATTTTAGTGCCTTACAGATTATTTTCGTTTACTCCTTTTAGTACCCCCTTGTGGGGTGTTAGAAATTCTTTTCTTGTTTTTTTAGATAGAATTTTGTGAAGGTATTTCTCCCGAATTAATTTCCATCTATGAGTCTGTTGATTTATGAGAATTTTCGTTCGATATCAAGGCATGTGGAAAAAATAACCGGAGACATAGAGTTGATATCTCGGAGTCTCGTACCTCGCTTACCGGAGGATTATTTTTTCACATAACGCGGAGATCGGGCGAAAAGGCCGTAAAAGAACGGGTTCATCTATCGGGGTCAGATGTTTTGATTTAACACAATAAATCGAGATATGGGTCCAGAAAAGCGAATCAAACTAGCGATCTTTCTTGTTCTCTTTTTTCTCGGAACTGGAACTGTGGGGTATTCGTATATCGATGGGTATTCACTCCTTGATGCTTTTTATATGACGGTTATCACTATTACCACTGTGGGGTATGGTGAAATTCAACAATTATCTGAAGCGGGGAGAGTTTTTACTATTTTTCTCATTCTCTCCGGGGTTGGAAGCATAGCATTTGCTGCTGGAGCTTTCACGGAACTGATCATCGAGCGATCCGCCAACCCCAACAGATGGAAAAAACCGATGGAAAAAAAAATAATCAAACTGAAAGGCCATACCATTATTTGCGGACATGGCAGGGTTGGGGCGGCGGCGGCAGAACATTTAAAAAAAAATCATGCCCAGTTTGTTGTTATAGAAAACTCGCCTGAAGGTCTGGAAGAACTCCATGAATTGGGTTACCATTTTATTCAGGGTGACGGAACAAGAGAGGAGGTACTGCTCAAGGCTGGAATCAAACGCGCCTCTTCGCTTATTGCAGTTTTAAATTCCGATCCGGACAACCTCTTTGCCGTACTTATTGCACGTGAGCTCAATCCGGTACTGCGCATAACAGCAAGAACCGAGCATTCTTCGGCGGAGTCGAGAATGTTGCGGGCTGGCGCAGACTCAGTCATATCGCCGTTTGTAGCAGCAGGGCAAAGGGTTGCTGAGAGCCTGCTCTCCAAAGGAGCGCTGGTGAGTGGAGATCTGGATACTGTTGAAGGTGGGTTGCAGAAACCGGAATGGTTGCATATCGCCGAGCAATCTGCCTTGGTTGGAAAAAGTGTTTCAGCTGTTGGCAGGCTTGTTAACGGGAGTATTGTCGGTATTCGCAGAAAATCCTTAGACGCTCTGCTGCCGGAAGACAATGAAGTTGTAGAGGTCGGTGATAACCTGCTTATCATGAATTACGAGCTGGGTGTACATCCAGGAGTTGTCACAGTTCAGCCCAAAGAAATTGTTTTCATTGATGATAACCCCGTTATTCTAAGGCTTTATACACGTCTTTTTCAGAAGGCCGGATTTAATATAATGTGTGCCTCAACAGGTCACGAAGGTTATGACATGGTCGTGAAAGAGATGCCGGATGGGGTGGTGGTTGATCTTAATCTTCCAGACACATCTGGCCTGGCAATATGTGAAAAAATAAAAGCACTTCCAGGAGCTGAGAAAATAAAGCTTTTTCTGTTTACGGCAGATGAACAGGAAGGTCTCAGAAAAACGGCTGCTGCAGCCGGAGTGGACAAGGTTGTTGTGAAGAGTCCAGATGCCGGAGAGATTGTTGTAATGGTTTCTCATTATCTTGCATGATTTTTGACCAATACTGGAAAAAATCTTTAAATATCTGCGTATTATTCGTACATATATAAAATAGAATCAAAAAGGCAAAGAGATCTCGATTGAAATTCCATGCCTTTGAATACATGATAAACTCGTAAAAAGTCCTCTGCTCCGTCATTCCCGCGAAGGCGGGAATCTAGTTATTTCAACATCTTCTGGATTCCCGCCTTCGCGGGAATGACGAAAAATTGGCAAAATGTAGTTTTTACGACGCCATTATACATTACTGTACCAACTGGTACCGGAAACTTAATAGTACAAGACGCTAATGCTTGACATTCTAAGCTATTTTCGCTGGCAGGATGTTGTTGATATTCTTGTGGTAGCATTTGTCATCTACCAGCTCATCACCATCATCAGGGGTACGCGATCGGTGCAGATGGTCGTTGGGATTGGTATCCTGACCATTGGCTATTTTCTTGCCAGTGTCTTGGATCTGGCGACGTTTAAATGGATAATGCAGACGTTTTTGAGCTCTATCCTGCTGATTGTTATTATCGTTTTTCAGGATGATATTCGGCGGACGCTCACCAGGGTGGGTAAGTCACCTTTTCATAAGCAGACGGATGTTGCAGACAAGGAGCTGGAAGAGATAATTCGCACTCTTTTTTATTTAGCGAAAAGACGTATAGGGGCACTGATTGTCATTGAGAGAGAAACCAATCTTGGTGGTTTTTTCGAGTCCGGTTTTGAACTTGATGCAAGACTGACCAAGGAACTGCTTATTTCTATTTTTATGCCTGTCTCGCCTTTGCACGATGGTTCAGTTATTATCAGTGTTGGCAGGATTCAGCATGCAGGATGTATTTTGCCGCTTACCCAGAATCCCTATATTAATAAGCGTTATGGTACTAGACACCGTGCTGCGATCGGCCTGACCGAGGAAACAGATGCGGTGGTCCTTGTTGTCTCTGAAGAGACCCAGGAAATTTCTATAGTACGACATGGTGCATTGACAACCGTTGAAGATGAAATCAGTCTCACCAACAGCCTCAGGGCAGTCTTTATCGCTAAAAATGGCCCATCATCCTCCTGGAAAAATTGGATGAAAAGATGAAAAAGCTCCTAGGTTTGCTCTCAGGCAAAATAAACAAAATAAATCTAGCCGATATTTTCTCGAAAGACTGGCTGTTAAAGTTTATCTCGCTTGTCTTGGCCGTAAGCCTCTGGTATTTCGTTGGCGGGGAAGATCGGGTTGATAAAAATGTGATGATTCCCATTGAAATTATCAACCTTCCCCGTGATTTGGTTATTTCCAATCAGTTTAAAAAGGAGATTGAGGTATCCGTGAGCGGTCCACGCTCACTAATCCTTGAAATGACCAGCAGGGCCATCACCAGGCAGGTCGATTTGTCTTCGGCCACTCCGGGAACAATGGTTTTTGAAAATGACAATGATCATATTCCGGTCCCCAGAGGCATTACTGTCCAAAGAGTGCAGCCGTCATCAATTATACTGTCGCTGGATAAGCTTATTCAAAAACAATTTCCTGTTTCCGCCAGGACGGTTGGCAAAGTTGCCGATGGCTATTTAGTCAAAAATCTGAAGATGAATCCTGATGTCATAACCATTACCGGTCCGCTCACCACTCTATCCCAGTTTGATGAAATTTTTACCAAGGCGATAAATCTTGTTGGAGTAAAGCAATCGGTCCAACTCCAGGTACCCCTGGAACTGGAGCCGGCTATTGTTGAGCTTATCGGTGAAACCTCAGTGACGGCCGATCTTACCATTGGGCTTGAGACAGTAACAAAGACCCTGGACGAAATGTTGGTGCATGCAATAGTGGAAGGCGTGAAACGAGACGTTAACCCTAAAATGGTCAAAATAGTCGCCAACATACCCAAAATGCTTCTTACCAATAATGTTGATCCCAAAATCCTTTTCACGGTAACGGCAATTAAACAGGAAGGGGATGACAAGCTGAAAGTGAAAATCATCCCCCGCGCTGATGTGGAGCTGCCGATTGAAATTCTCTCCATCATCCCAAGCACAGTGTCACTGGTAGATTCTAACGCGCATTCGGGCCTTAAAACATTACCCGGTTCTGGGCAGTTGAAAGGGGAAGATGTTGGACAAATCACGGAAGAGAAGGCCAGGAATCAGGTTCCAATAACGATTGATGTTGAAGCAGTAGGCGGTGAAGTAGGCGGTGACAGTGATAAACCATCACCGGTTAAAGTGCTCAAAAATAAGAAATTTAAACAAAAATTGATTCAATAATGCGAAAATTATTTGGGACCGACGGAATACGCGGGGTGGCAAATATTTACCCCATGACCACAGAAATAGCCATGCAGGTGGGTCGCGCAATTGCTTTTATAGTAAAAAATAAAGCTAAGGGGCACAGGATAGTCATAGGAAAAGATACCAGGCAATCCTGTTATATGCTGGAAAATGCACTGGCGGCAGGGATCTGTTCAATGGGAGTAGATGTTCTTCTGGTGGGCCCACTGCCCACCCCGGGAATTGCCTTTATCACTACCTCAATGCGTGCTGATGCCGGAGTGGTAATTTCGGCCTCCCATAATCCGTTTCAGGATAACGGGATTAAGATTTTCTCAAGTGATGGTTTTAAGCTTCCTGATGAGGTGGAAGCAGAAATCGAAGATTTGATTTTTTCACAAAAGATGGCAGCACTCCGTCCGGTTGCCGATGAGGTCGGCAAGGCCACCAGGATAGAAGATGCGAAAGGACGATACATTGTTTTTCTAAAGAACACTTTTCCGAAAAAATACACCCTTGATGAATTTCATATAGTGCTTGATTGCGCCAACGGTGCCACTTATGGTGTTGCTCCCCATGTGTTCACGGAACTGGGTGCAAAGGTTACTACATTGTCTACGACTCCTGATGGCAAAAACATTAACCATGAGTGCGGTGCTCTTCATCCCGAAAAAATGGCAGCAAGGGTGAAAGAACTTGGTGCCGACATTGGTCTGGCCCTTGATGGAGACGGGGACCGTCTGATCGTCTGCGATGAGCAAGGTCAGATTGTCGACGGCGACCATGTTATGGCAATCTGCGCTAAAGAGCTGCTTCAACAACGTAAACTGAAGAAAAAGACCCTGGTTTCGACTGTTATGTCCAATATGGGCCTGGAAGTCGCCATGGAAAAGATGGGCGGGAAGATGGTCCGGACAGCCGTCGGTGATCGATACGTGGTGGAATGTATGCGCAAAAAAGGCTATTCGTTTGGCGGTGAGCAATCCGGGCACCTGGTTTTCTTGGACAATATTACCACCGGTGATGGGATTCTCGCTGGGCTTCAGCTGCTTGCCATTATGAAAAGGAGAAAGAAACCACTTTCGGAGCTGGCGAGTGTAATGGAGAGTTTTCCACAGGTCTTGAAAAATGTGCGTACTTCGAAAAAAATCGATGTAGCATCCATTCAGAATTTTCCAGAGACAATAGTAAAACTAGAAAAAGAACTTGGTAAAACCGGACGAATATTGGTCAGGCCATCGGGCACCGAACCCGTTATACGAGTCATGGTTGAAGGCCAAGATGAAACAATTATTAACGACATGGCCGATGAACTGTGCAGTTTGGTGCAGATGGCGGATCGGAATTAATCTGTAGTTGTTTGATTTTTGGTAAAAAAAGACCAGTGTTGTGTCAACCCTAAAATGA